>CAYUYG010000001.1:0-8042 GCA_964449125.1 uncultured Coxiellaceae bacterium
GTGTATTTTGGGGATGATTCTCGCCAAAATAATTGTAAGTACTGCACGCAGTTTTATCACCGAGGGCATGAAAAAATAATAATAATTTTTTCACATCGATACTGGATAAACCACCAACGAAGAAATAGATATTTTTTTTGCTCCATGAATAACTAGCTTGCTCAAATTTATTGATTTCGGCCATGCGCAATAAGGTGTGTTCGAAAATATCACATTCAGCCGTATGCAAATGCAACATAGCTAACCATTTCTCTAGCTCTTTAAACATATTCTTAGATGAAAATGAATTTGCGCGAGCTTCCATTAGATTTCTTCCTTAAGAAAGTGATTGTTGTGTGGTGAGCTTAGACTAAAGAGAATTGGCAAACAAATTTTTAATCGCTTTCACTATCGCAGCCACTGCTTTGATTTCACGGTTTTCACTTCGATAAATTAGATAAATTTCATCCGTATACACAGGCATTTTTGCAACAGCCTGTAATTTGTTCGCCCCCATCGCAGCGGCTACACTGCGCGGCAAAATCCCAACGCCCGCGCCATGCAAAGTTAAATTCGCAATCACTTCCAAATTTTTACTCGTTATAATTCGACTGTATTTCAAGCCTTTTTTATGCAGCCGTTTAATCAGCCAATCTGTCTGCATTAATTCATCGTCACAAATCAGCACTGCCTTTCCGGATTGCAAACATTGATTAGCTGTACCCAATTCAGGGGCATGCCACAAGGTCACTTCATCTTCAGTCAATTTCTGCATGATCAAATCCGGATGCTTAATGGGATTGACGACAATCCCAATATCAATCGATAAATTAATTACACCTTCTGTAATCTTGCGAGAAATATCATGCTGCAATTGCACTTCCAGCTTGGCATACCGACTTAATAACTCGGGCAAAAATTGCGCCAGATAACGTAAACCTAAGGAAGGATGGCAGCCCAATACGAAATTGCCCTGCACATCTTGGTGCGAAGCCACGGCACGTGCTTTAACCTCATCCCATAACTGCCGCAATTGCTTCGCATGCGCTAATAATTGCCGGCCAGCCTGGGTCAGCGTTACCCCTCGTTTGTGGCGAATGAGCAGAGGTGCACCGATTGACTCTTCCAGACGTTGCATCGCCACACTTAACGAGGGCTGTGCAATACCGAGCCGCTCTGATGCGCGCGAAAGATTCAGCGTGTTCGCCACCTCAATAAAATACGTCAATTCTGTTTGTGAAATCATGCTGCCCCCATAAGAACAGGTAAAAAGCTATCACAGAATGCCATTAAACAATACAATGAATTGTTTGAAATGATTATCGAAGACGTGGTTGAACTAGATAGTTGTGACTCACAAAAATTAATACAGAAAGCGCAGCAGTTTACACAAAAAAAATCGCATTAACACTCACTCTGAAATACTAACTAATAGTTTTTTGGTGACCTCTTGCTCTGAGTACACACCTCCCAGGGCTGGCCCGCACATATAAATACAACCTAATTCACGTAAAACACGAACTTGATCATCCGAAGTCACACCTTGCACGATTAAATGCATTGCCAAACGGGTGCACAATAAAACCAAGGACTCGATAGCTGCCATGGCTTGTTCATCGTTTTTCTCTATGCCCTCAATGAGGAGCGGATCTAATTTTAAATAATGCATGGAAAAAGTTTTTAAACTACTGAATGAAAACTGGGCCGAACCAAAATTTTCAACTGCCAATTTTATGCCTAAATATTTCAGCATATTAAATGCTTTATCGATCATATCCGATGGCAATTGCGCTGAACTATCTTTAATAGCGATTAATAACCATTCTGGTTTAAAAGCTAAATCTTGCATGATTTGTGACAAACGATAAATGAATTGGCTATTTTCAAGCTGTTTAACCGACACAGTAATGCCAAGATATTCAGGATAAAATCCCAGCGAGTTCCACTGTAAATATTGTTGGCAAGCATTCTGTAGCAGCCATTCTGTGAGCGCATTGAGTTTACGTTGTTTTTCGCCATAGAGATAAAGTTCTTCTGCCTGAATCAATCCTAATTCAGGATGCTGCCAAGCTAATCTTGCATCCATGCAAAACGTTGCATTGGTAAGCACATTAATCACAGGCTGGTAATACAAAGTAAATTCGTTAAATACTGCTTCCCGCTTCAAATTATTATGTAAAACAAGTTCGCGCTGACTATCGATATGCATTTTTTCCTGATAGAACTGATAGACATGTTTGTTTTTTTCTTTTGCCAGTTGCAAGGCATGCTCGGCGCTACGCAATAAGGTTATCGTGTCACGACCGTCCGTTGGATAAATAGAAATGCCTATACAGGCAGTGATAAATAATTCATGTTTGTCAATTTGAAAAGGCTGCGCCAATGCTTGTAAAACACGCTGAGCGACCAAAGCCGCCGTTTCAGGCTTGGAAAGCTGAGTAATGACAGCAACGAACACATCTTTGTTAAAACGACTGATGCTATCTACCTGACGAATACAGCCATATAAGCGTTGCGCGACCTCTTGCAATAGTTGATCACCAATCTCATAACCCAATGCATCATTGATGACTTTAAAATCATCAATATCAATAAACAAAATACCCATCGTCAGTTGATAGCGTTCGCTTTCTTTCATGTTTTGGCGGAGATGATCTTCAAATAGCTGCCAACCCAATAAGTGCGTAACCGGATCTTCCAAGGCACCACTTACCTTGCTTTCTAATGTTTTTAATTCTGTCTGCAGCTGTCGGCTTGTTTCCTGGGATTGTTGCAGTTGCAACTCGCTTACCGTAATTTTTTGGCTGAATGCTCTAGAACGACGCGAATGACTGATAAACTGATAAGTCAGCAAGCTCAAGCAGACGATAATCATTACCCATAAAAATACGATCACTTACCTTATCTCCGTGTGCCGTCTTTTTATAGGATAACAGAAAAATACCACCGTCGTCCTGCTACCTGTTTTAAAGACAGTACGCGCAAGCCATGGCAGAATCAGGAATTATCACCCAGGATGGTTTCTGGTCGAACCTTTAGAACAAACTGGCGAAACGCATCAAATGCATTGGGATCAGAAGGAACGGGCAAGGGCGAAGCCTTTAATACAGCAGCCCGCGCTGAGCTATCAAGAGATGGATCACCGCTGGTATGGGTAACCTGCACATCAAGCACGCTGCCACCGGGTGCAAGGCGGATCATGAGTTCGCAATAGAGTTTTTTATTAGCTTGCGTGGGCACAAGCCATTGCTCACTTATAGCCTGTATAATCAATGCCTTATACTTATTAACCACGCCCTGCGCTTGCCTGTTTTGCGTACCTTTAAGTTTAATTTCCTCATTCAATAATTGCTGACGCAGAGATTTTTCGAATTGGTTTTTTAATTGTGCCTGTTTAACCTGCTTATGCTTGTCAGATTGTTTTTTAATATCGGCGAGTAATTCTTTCGCGAATAAATCCTGCTGCTTTTTTAACTGTTTCGCTTTTTCTTCCGCTAATTTCTTCTTCTTTTCTGCCTGCAAAGCAATCACGTCTTTGTGTAAGTCTTTTTGCTCGGCAATGGGCTTGGGCTGCGGTTTTAAGGGTTCGGGCTGCGCTGTCGGTTTGACTTCAGGCTGCGGGGCTGGGACTGGCGCAGGTTGTTGCGGCAGAATTTTACTTTTTGCCGTATGGCCTAATACAACGGCACTGATAATATCATTTTTATTAGTATTTTCGATGACAGCCATGGGCTCAGTGAAATCAAGTCCTAGTATGAGCGCCAATAAAATAACGGCATGCAAGCCGGCTGACACATAGAAATATTTATTATTCGGCTGCTTCGCTGACATGATTGCTTCAACTGAGTTTTTTATCAGATGGAGACGGTTGCGTAATTAAACCTACGCTTTTTGCACCCGCCTGCTGCAGCAATACCATTGCCTCGACCACTTTTCCATAATTTGCATTTTTATCCCCGCGTACAAGTACCGGGCGTTGATTGCCAGACTGCGCTGCTGATAATTGGTTGGTAACCAAATAACTGAGTGCGCGGGCTGTAATAGGTTGATTCGGTTTATCCGCCAGATTTAAATAAAAATTACCCGTCGCATCCACCGTCACAATGAGAGGTTCTTTCTGTTCTTCAGTTAAGGCTTTGGCCGCTGTTTTTGGTAACTCAACCTTAACACCCTGAGTCAACAATGGCGCGGTGATCATAAAGATAACTAATAAGACCAACATCACATCAATGAATGGCACGACATTGATGTCTGACATTGGCCGCCGTGATCCAGGTTGATGTAAATGCGCCATAAATTACTCCACTACTTCCAAGCGGGGATTCTGATGCGTTTGACGAATCAAAAGATTGGTAAATTCTTCTTGAAATGCATCGAAGCGGTTCATGAGAACACCAATCGAGGTAATAAAACGGTTATAAGCAATGACCGCAGGAATCGCTGCGAATAATCCGAGCGCCGTGGCGATAAGAGCTTCTGCAATACCTGGTGCAACCATCGAAATAGTTGCTTGCTGAACATTAGCCAGCGCACGAAACGCCTGCATGATGCCCCAAACTGTGCCAAATAAACCGATATAAGGGCTGGTTGAACCGACAATTGCCAAGAAAGGCAGGCGTGTTTCCAAACGATCTTGTTCACGCATTTGCGCGACTTTCATGGCACGCTGGGTGTTTTCCATCACCAAATTCGCATTGGCACCGGGTTGTTTGCGAAAACGTTGAAATTCTTTAAATCCAGCATGAAAAATGGCTTGCACGCCATCCTGGCTTTTTTGTCTATCGCTTTGTGCATACAGTTTTGCCAGATCTTCGCCTGACCAGAATTCGCGTTCAAATTTACTGGTAGCTTTATTTACATCCTGGAGGTAGAAACCACGCTGCAGAATATACGTCCAGGAAAAAACTGAGGCACCGATGAGAATCAACATGACACATTTTACGACTACACTCGCGTGCCAAAAGTAATTCAATAAACTCGCATCATAATTCACGTTAACAACCTCCGCAGCAGGGTCATGGCCAAATCGAGAACAAACCTTATTTTATCGGTGTTACTGGTTAAGCGCAAATGGGGTTAAGGAGCAAAATTTACTCCACTCCTTCAAATAAACTTACATTAGGCACAGTCAGCAGTTTTTCAGGCACCTTTAGACCAAAATGGAGATAGGCATCTTGGGTGGCCGTGCGCCCGCGCGGTGTGCGTATCATAAAGCCCTGCTGGATCAGAAAGGGCTCAATCACATCTTCAATCGTGCCTTTTTCTTCATTGATAAACGCCGCCAAACTATCTAACCCCACCGGACCGCCACCGAATTTTTCAATCAAAGCCAACAATAATTTTTGATCCATTAAATCGAAACCCTGACTGTCAACATTTAGAAAATCGAGGGCTTTTTTCACGACTGGTTCAGACACTTGGCCATTCGCTTTGATATCCGCATAATCACGCACGCGACGTAGCAAGCGATTAGCGATACGCGGTGTACCTCGCGAACGTCGTGCGATTTCTTCGCCACCCGCCAAATCAATCGCGACTTTTAAAATCTCTGCCGAACGCATGACAATTTGCGTTAAATCAGTCGAACGATAAAACTCCAGACGTTGCACAATACCAAAACGATCGCGCAGTGGTGAGGTTAATAATCCCGCACGCGTTGTTGCGCCAATGAGTGTAAACGGTGGCAAATCGAGTTTGATTGAACGCGCAGAAGGCCCTTCGCCGATCATGATATCAATCTGATAATCTTCCATTGCCGGGTATAACACTTCTTCCACCACCGGACTCAAGCGATGGATTTCATCGATAAATAAGACATCACCCGCCTGCAAGTTAGTCAGTAACGCAGCAACATCACCGGGGCGTTCTAGCACAGGTCCTGAGGTTTGTTTCAGGCTGACCCCTAATTCATTGGCAATGATATTGGCGAGGGTGGTTTTTCCGAGTCCGGGAGGACCAAATATTAATACGTGATCAAGTGCATCGTTACGAGCTTTCGCTGCTTTAACAAAAATATCCATTTGTTCGCGTACAGATGCCTGGCCAATATAATCTTGCAAACTTTTAGGGCGTAAGGCCCGATCAATGGGATCTGTTGTTTGTTGTTCAGGGGTGATCAATCTATCGGAATCCATCATTACATCATCTCCCGCAGGGCACGCCGGATTAATTCTTCACTGCTTGCGGCGCCATCATCTATTTTAGTGACCATCCGGTTAGCTTCCTGCTGTTTGTAACCAAGGGTAATGAGTGCAGAAATTGCATCTTGTAGGGTTTGGCGTCGACCTGATTCACCCAGCACTCTATTTTCCGGTGGCTCAATGCCGGTCCAGTCCTTAAGCTTATCACGCATTTCGATCACGAGACGTTCCGCCGTTTTTTTACCAACCCCAGGCAAACGTACTAAGCCTGCTGTATCGTTATTCAACACACAACGCACAAATTCATCCGGTGCCACGCTGGAAAGAATAGTTAAAGCCAGACGCGGCCCCACTCCATTCACTTTCAGCAAAGTGCGAAATAATTGCCGTTCTTCGCGTGTGTAAAATCCATACAAATGATGCGCATCTTCACGCACCACAAAATGCGTTAGCAAGGTGATTTTTTCACCAAGATCGGGTAATTGATAGAAGGTACTCATCGGGGCATCAATTTCGTAACCTACACCCTGCACATCCACCAATAATTGCGGCGGCTGCTTTTCCAAAATAATGCCGGATATTTGCCCTATCATCATGCGCCCCTTGAAATATTTATCCTAATTTTAGTATATAAAGACAATGAAGGTAACCGCCTGCATAAAAAATAATAATTGACTCATTTTCTTTTGCCACATAAAACTTTCAACACCTAAGCTTGAAGGAACGCGTTATGAATACGCAATAAAGAAATCTCGGACCAACCGCGCTCTTCGCGTGGCCATCTGATCCACGGTGTGCATCGTTTTTATGCCGCACGCAAGCAAAACGATAGACGTGCACGATCCTTTATTGCCACATCAGCTCGGAGCTTGGATCAGCATGATTCGTTCCCAATTAAAACTAGATCCTAGCTTGCCATTAAATGAAATCGCACGCATGAATGTGTTAAATCAAATTACAACCCTTAAAACCTACCCACTGATACAAAAAAATAGCCGCCAAAAGAATTAACTTGCATGCATGGTTTTTTGATTTTGATCAGAGCTTGATTTTTGAATGGGACGATAAAAAACAGACATTTGCATTCGTTTTGCCAACCCCGGCGCCGGTCGCCAGCTAACGATCTCATTATTGTTTTTACTTCAGGCGGTTTAAGTGAATGCCTGTGGTAAAAATGCCGGGAAGTTTTTTGTAGTCTTGGTGCAATGACGAATCGTGATTCGTCGCCATTATTCACCTGCAAAGACTTTGCTAGCGTTTGATATTTAAGAATGCTTCGTGTTGGGCAATATTTTCATCGTGCTGTTTAACAACATTATTTTGCCTGGCAAGCAACTGCGCGAATTTTTGACCGGGATCGACATAATTTTCCAAAACACTGGCATGTGCCTGCATAAAATTACCGACTAATTCTTTATGTTTGTCAGTCAATTTTTGATATTCCGTCAGTTTTTGCTTATGCTGCGCTAATTGTTCATTACGTTTTTGTTTTACATCGTCGCCGGCATGCACTAACCGCGCTTTACTCAACACGCGAACTGAATTATGCAATTCTTTACTCATCACATTCTCATGCTCATTTAAGGCTTTTTCATTTTCATGCAACAAACCTGACAAAGTATGCAATACCCGGTATTCAGAACCTTCGAAGGGTTCTTTCTTCACCTCTTCCTCATTTTCCTCAGCATCGGGGATTTCCTGAGTTTCGATCTTACGTTCATCACTCTCCTCTAATTCTTCAGGCTCTTCTTCCTCCGCCACCTCCACATCTTCGACTTCTTCTGGTTCTTGTTCAGACTCTTCCTCAGATTCCTTTTCCGACTCTTCTTCGTACTCTTCTTCGTGCTCTTCCTCAGATTCCTTTTCTGGCTCTTCTTCGTGCTCTTCTTCGTGCTCTTCTTCGTGCTCTTCTTCGTGCTCTTC
>CAYUYG010000001.1:8142-24145 GCA_964449125.1 uncultured Coxiellaceae bacterium
CTTCTTCGTGCTCTTCTTCGTGCTCTTCTTCGTGCTCTTCTTCGTGCTCTTCTTCTGGTTCTTGCTCTTCCTCTTCAGATTCTCTCGCTTCTGATGCTTCTACTTCCGGTATTTCTGGTACTTCCGGTATTTCCGGTATTTCTGGTACTTCTATTTCAGGCGCTTCTATTTCCGGGGCTTCTATTTCAGATTTTTCGCTTTCAAGTTCTACTTCGGGTTTTTCTTCCGGTTCTTCTTTCAGTTCATTATCTTCGGCTTCTTCTTTTTCTCGAAATTCCTCCGCTACTTCTATTTCAGCTAACTCCAGCAGCTCACCTTCTTTTGTTTCATGTTCAGATTCAGGTTGTTCGCTTTCATCTTCCTCAGTTTCCTCAGGTTCTTCAGCCTCTTCAGCCTCTTCGCCATGTTCTGAGGATTCTTCCTCAGATTCTTTGTGAGCCAAAATTGGCGTCTCTTGCAATACAAACTCTTCAATACGAATTGGATATTCCAATAATTTTTTGATTAATTCGGGTGGATAAGCAGAAGAAGCAATGAACACATCACAATCAATATACTGATGTGCCGCTTCAATGAGTAGAATATGATAGCGACGAAAGAAAAATTTAAATACATCAATCTTGTCTAATTGCTCAGTCGTATTATTTTCATCAGCCAGGTCAATGGGCGAGTTAGCATATTTGGTTAAGATAGCTTTTGTACGTGAATCATTAGTGGTAAAAAGCAACATGCTCTGCTGACTTAATAAACGCTCAACTTCAGAAAAGAGATTAACCAGATCCAATTCAGGTTCTGTTAACAAATTAGCGATGAATAAATCGATACTGTGATTGGACACTGCTGCGGAAACGGATTTAAAATCTTTGACAGAACAAGAGGTGAAGACAGCATTCGGATAGTTTTGCTGTATCGTTTTAGTAATCGGTCTAGCCATTCCTATCGTCAAGACAGTCGTAGGAATCGGAAAACTCTTGGTAAGATGCGCAAGCAATAAAGTATCAGCCCGGTTAGACAACCATTCCATGTCAACAGCGGAGACTGATTTGCGCATAAGCGTATCCAAACAGATACAAGAATATTATTATAATAACATATCACCTGACCAAACCCTTGGTATTGTTCATTCCCTTGCTATTTTGGCTTCATTTGATTGCTATTACATTTCGCTCAGGCGCTTCGCCATCAATAAACTTGCGTAAATTCTTTTCAGTGTCACTTTTTATACATGGGAAGAAACTAAACCAGCCGCGTCTTTTGCAAAGCACACTTTCTTCAGCGACTAAGCTTACCTCAAACGCTTTCAGACTTTCTTGGGAAGCGATATGCTTTACCGCATCCATTTTCGCAATAAAATCATTGTCTTTCTCGCCGGTAATATCTTTTGACATGCCGAATTTTTTATCTTGCACCCGCTGTTTTTCTTTCGCCAAAACGTTCAGTAAATTGACTGATTTCTTGGCAATTAAAATAGCTCGACTTTCTAATTGATCGCGATCTTCAGCCTGACCTTCGACTTTAGACTTACCAAGGCAATTATTAGCAACGCTGGTAAAAACGTCGCGATATTCTTCATCTATAGTTTCAGCATGCGTTGCAATTAATAGTGTTTGGTGGCCCCGCTGGATGGCACCCTCGATATCCCTTGGATTTTCTAATAAATAAACATAGGCAGTCTCTAAAAATAGAGTATCAAATTTATTGACCACCTCAATTGGCCAAATTTTTTTGAGTTCACCATAAAATTGATTAGCGGCTTTTTCAATACTAACCACAGCATTAAATGCGGCATCAAGAACACATTTTTCAAAGGGTAAGTCAGGACTTTCTTGACAGAAAAGATGAGCGCTTAACTTTTCAGCCAGCTCTCTAAATCGATTTTTTTTTCTATCGGCACTTACCAGGTTATGTGGATTTTGCGGAAACAAATCAAGATCGCGTTCGATCAAAAACTTACTTGCATCTTTAAAAGCCAATTCCATGGCAGGCAGAACATCTTCGGCTGCTAGTCGATAAAATTTAAATCGTTCGATAAAAAATTTCTTATTAACATGATCAGAAAAATATCTTTCTGCATGCGCCGCTGCTTCTTGTTCTTCGATTGCAGTAAACACATACTCATATTCTTCTTCTATTTCAGGCACGTCACCAGGAATCAATTGGTAAAAATTACCAATTTCTGTCGCTTCCCGCTCTTCAACTTCTGCATCATGAAAATGCAAAGCGAGTTTTTCTTTCATATCCCACCAACCGGAACTTCGCCCCAAAGACGAGCTAAGCTCTTGCACTTGCCCACTCTCTTCAGATGCTTTTGGAACGATTAAACCTTTTGGCTTAGGAACACGTAATTCGCGAACTCCAGCGATTTCCTTTTTTTGGATCACAACAAAATCATCAAGCACATCGTTTAATGACGTTTTTTCTGTGCGACTTTCTCCAGCGATCGTCTCATAGTCTTCTTTTTGTTCGGGTGTGCCGTGTGTTTGAATATAACGGCGGAATTGCTTGATAATATCCCGTGATAGCGTACAGGATGGATTCGTTTGTTGAGCAAATTCCATAACAAACTTTTCTGATAATCCGTAGGGTATCAGACTATTAAATGTATCGAACATCAGATCGTCAAAATATGTTTTGGAGGTATCATCGTACAAATCTACATGCAATAACTCTTGTCGAGGAACTAATTTTAAACGTTCCAACATAGCGTTGATAATTTCAGCCTGTGTTTTGGCAATCATGACTTCCAATTTACGCAGTGTATCCACCGTCTCAAGCCATGCACCCTGATTAAGCGTATGATCATTTTTTATTTCTTCTTGAGCCTGGTGTAAATAGAGCGTCAATGACTCTACATTTTCGGTCAGCTGCATTATTGAAGGCGAGGACAGAGTTGCATAGGCTGATCGGCGTCGCCATGTTTCTTGTATTTCCTTAACTTTGGCAGTGGTTTCTCTATCACCATGATGCATGATACACAATGCAGAAAATGGATCTTGACCTTCAATGGGATCATTCAGACGCGCAACTTCTTTAAGATGACGTTGATGACGAAGCTTAGCTTTTGCTCCCTCGATCATTGGCTTTAAATCTTCAGTCCTGCCACTCTTTTCTTTATGTAATTTATCGGCTGTTACAATTTTATTAACTTCTTCTGTCGTATAGTAATCATTATTTTTTGCATCATACAGACGACGACAATTAGCCAAAAGAATATGCAAATTGTTCGCATCATAAGTTCCCAGCGAACCTGTTTTAACGTCAGTCGCTAATTTCGATAAATTTTCATGTAGTTCGAGCAAGTCTTGTGGCAGCTCCGGTTGTGCTAACATGACAAAACTATCATTTAAACTGGCATTTAAATTTTCACCTTCTTCTTTTTCTTTTTCATTATCATAAAGAACTGAATGGCCTAATTTTTGGGATACGGCCAGAGCATCTATTTGAGACTTAGGCATTCCAAAACTAAACCAATTTCCCGGGTTAAACCAAGCTCGTGGTTGTTTGGATGCATCACTTTTTTCTTTACCCTTTGAAGCATCACTTGTTACTTCGACCTTTGGTGCACCGATTTTTTCCTTAGCCTTTACAGATTCAGGTTCATCAAATTCTGCGTCAGAAATTTCCTCGATAGACGGCCCTTGAAATCGTTTAAATTTTTCAGAATGACTTGCAGCAGCTAAATCATTTAGGGCTTTATAATTTGCTTTTTCTAAAGAATCCGCTTGTAAATTTCGCGACATGCGCCAAGCATTGTATATATCGGTTAAGTTTGTAGGCACAGCCATCACCGTCTGGAGCGCCCCACTTACCCATGTTCCGCCGGTGACCACCATTTCTTCGAGCATTTGAAAATAGGAATGGTCGTGCAGGAAATGTGTGCGTAAAAATTCCTTATCACCTGCACTGCCATGCGTGTACAGATACGTAATTAATACTTTCTTGTTGGCTTCCCACTCTTCCTGTTTTTCTTTTGTTAGCAGGGGAAAATCTACTGGTATTTTATTACCGGATAATTCACTTAATACTTGCAACACTACTGCTGACTTACTGCCATGACCTAAGAGCAAAAGTTTTGCGATTGTTAAGTTTTGCTCTGGAGAGCCTTGGCTTAAACTAATAGTCTGCACATAGGTTTCAGCTGTGATAGGATTTTTAGCCATCTCCAGTGCCATAACTAAGTCATGTTCGTCATTGCCCTCAGCATTAAAACCTTCTGCCAATAATTGATGATAAAGACTCATCAAGGTAGCCTGCAGCACCTCACCTTCAACATCTTTATGCTTTGTAAATTGTTGCTGAATTTGTCCAATGGTTAGCGGTTTACGAACAAATTCAACGGATGAAAACGACATGCAAGCACCCCTCGTTTGAGTGTTTTAGCTAATTATTTGAATAATTATAATGTTTTGTGTTTGTTTATTTTAAACCATAAAGGTTAAGAAAGACTTAATTTCTAGACAAAAAAGGAAATAATAAGCGCGCGGATTCACATTAAATCAATGAGTTAGCTTTTAAAATTCAAGACCCAACTTGCGGAGACCCCTAGCGTGGGCATGACAGAGGGCAATAGCAAGCGCATCGGCTGCATCAGCCTGTAATTTACCGGACAAATTTAACAAGCGCTGCACCATAAATTGCACTTGTTCTTTCTTGGCTGCACCATGACCTACAACCGATTTTTTGACTTGCCGTGCAGAATATTCATTCACTGGCATATCCAGCGCAACAATGGCGGCACCACGGGCCTGGCCTAATTTAAGCGCGGAATTCGGATTCTCATGCATGAAAATTTGTTCGATGGCTGCTTCAAGCGGACAATAGGATTGAATAACTTCTTGTAGTCCCAAGTAAATCTTGCGCAGACGTTCAGCAACCGGATAAGCCGCAACATCAATAAAACCGCTGGCGAGATGAATATGGCGATTACCTTCCAGACGAATGATACCGTAACCGGTGCGACGCGAACCTGGATCAATTCCTATGATCACGGTCATATGCGCTTCCTTTTGTGATGATCATCCCCGCACAAGCGGGGAGGATACTGACTAATCTAATGAATTTAACACATCATCATTAATGTCAGCATTAGAATACACGGCCTGAACATCATCCAGGTCTTCCAGCATATCAATTAAATTGACGACTTTTTCTGCCGTGTCTTTATCGATGATGGCCACTTGCGTACTGGCAAGCATCGTGACATCCCCTTGCGCGGGTTGAAAGCCTGCTTTTGCTAATGCTTGTTTAATCGCAGCAAAATCTTCGGGCGCGGTGATCACGTCCGCGCTTTTATCTTCATTCACGATAATATCTTCAGCCCCTGCTTCCAAACCAAGCTCCAATAAACGTTCTTCATCTGTACCCGGTGCAAACGTCAATTGGCCCTGCTTCTTAAACAAATAAGCAACTGAACCATCGGTGCCCAAATTGCCGCCGCATTTGGTAAAGGCGTGCCGTACTTCACCCACAGTGCGATTACGATTATTTGTCATACAATCTACCATCACGGCAATACCGCCTGGACCATAACCTTCGTAGCGCACTTCATCCAATGATTCACCTTCCATGCCACCGGCGCCGCGCTTAATGGCCCGCTCAATGACATCTTTTGTCATATTCGCTTCGTATGCTTTTTCGAGCGCCGCACGCAAGCGCGGATTTGAATTGGCATCGGCCCCTGTTTTTGCTGCTACTGTTAATTCACGTATGATTTTTGTATAGAGCTTACCGCGTTTAGCATCTTGCTTCGCTTTGTGGCGTTTGATATTCGCCCATTTACTATGCCCAGCCATACTTCCACCTTAAATAATGAATTTATTCTTTAGCTTTGGTTACCACGCGTATACCCAACTCAATCAACTGCTCGGGTTCAACAGTCGAAGGTGCATCCATCAATGGGCAACTGGCCGTTTGTGTTTTTGGGAAAGCGATCACATCGCGAATGGACGCAGCACCTGTCATTAACATCACTAAACGATCGAGACCAAATGCGATGCCACCATGCGGAGGGCAACCTAATTTCATTGCCGTTAACAAGTGACCAAATTTTTCTTCCGCTTTTTCATCACTGATATTCAAAATATTAAATACGGCTTTTTGCATCTCGGATGAATTGATACGCACTGATCCACCGCCAATTTCACTGCCGTTTAACACCATGTCATAAGCACGTGCAAGCATGTGTATAGGATCTTGTTTTAATAGCTCCTCAACCGTATCTACTTTCGGTGAAGTAAATGGATGATGGCAGGCAGACAAACGTCCTTCACCTTTTTCAAACATAGGGAAATCTGTCACCCATAAAATTCGCCAGTCCGCTTCTACTAAACCGCGATCATGTCCGACTTTCAAACGCAATGCGCCCAAGGAATCATTCACAATATTCGTCTTGTCAGCGCCAAAGAAAATAATGTCGCCCACTTTTGCATTGGTGCGTTCCAAAATACCCTTTATTGCTGCATCAGGTAAGAACTTAAGAATCGGTGATTGCAACCCTTCTCGACCTTCACCATTGATTTTGATATACGCCAAACCACGCGCGCCAAATACACTGATGTAGCTGGTGTAATCGTCAATTTCTTTACGGCTCAGTTGCGCACCGTCTGGAACACACAAGGCAGCCACACGGCCGTTCTCATCTTTGGCAACATCAGCAAATACTTTAAACTCCACATCACGGAGTAAATCACCAATATCAATTAATTCGAGTGGAATGCGCAAATCCGGTTTGTCTGAACCAAAACGACGCATGGCTTCTGCATACGGCATACGCGGGAATGGGGTGGGCAATTCAACATTCATTAATGTTTTAAACATGCCGCGAATCATTTCTTCCATCAATTGCTGGATTTCATGTTCGTTTAAAAACGAGGTTTCAATATCAAGCTGGGTAAATTCAGGCTGACGATCAGCACGTAAATCTTCGTCGCGGAAACAGCGTACGATTTGATAATAACGATCAATGCCCGCCATCATCAATAATTGTTTAAACTGTTGCGGTGATTGTGGCAACGCAAAAAAATTGCCGGGACGCGTACGACTTGGTACCAAATAATCGCGCGCACCTTCCGGTGTCGCACGGGTCAGTGTCGGCGTTTCCACATCGATAAAACCATGCTCATCTAAATAATGACGCAAGTAACGTGCGATCTGAGCGCGGAATTTCAAACGCTGCAACATTTCGGGACGACGAATATCGAGATAACGATATTTGAGACGCGTTTCTTCGCCGACTTCATGATACGCATCATCAATGGGAAATGGTAAAGGCTCAGCGCGATTTAATATGACGAGAGAGGAGGCAACGACTTCGATTTCGCCGGTGGATAAATCCGCATTAACCGTTCCCACTGGACGACGCTTTACTTTACCTTCCACGAGAATGACAAATTCACTGCGCACGGATTCTGCTTTCGCGAACGCTTCTTTTTGTTCCGGATTCACGACCACTTGCACAATCCCTTCACGATCGCGCAAATCGATAAAAATCACACCGCCGTGATCGCGGCGTCGATGCACCCAGCCAGCTAGTTTAACTTCTTGGTCCAATAAATCAGCTGTTACCTGGCCACAATAATGACTACGCATAAGGTTTTACCTTCGTTTGAATTCAAACATTTTCTACTGAGAAAAGTTTTTTATTGTTTTTGTTTATGGTTGGCGTACGGAATACTGCCCGGCTGCACAACACCCAACGAGATCACGAATTTTAACGCCTGGTCGACGCTAATATCCAGCTCTATTACTTTACTACGTGGTGCCATCATCAAAAAACCCGAGGTTGGATTGGGCGTCGTTGGAATAAAGTAGCTAACCATCGACTCCTCGTGCAATGCACTGCGAATTTCCTTACTGGCATCACCTGTCTGGAAGGCCACGCTCCAGACACCTGGGGAGGGAAACTCCACCAGCAAAACTCGACGGAATGATTGACCGCCTGGTTTAAAAAGTGTGTTGGTAACTTGTTTCACCCCGGTGTAAACCGACCGCACCAAAGGGATACGTCCCATCACGCCATCGCCAAAGGCCAGTAAACGGCTACCGATAAAATTAGCCGCGAGCACGCCTGTTAATAAAATAACCACCAGCGTGATAATAACGCCGATGCCCGGGACATGAAAGCCTAATAAGACGTCAGGCTGGTACTGGTGCGGCAAGAGCAAAAGCGAGTTACTGAGAATATCGACCAAAAATTTAATGACCAATAACGTGACCCAAATGGGCAGCCAGACTAGCAGTCCGGAAATAAAATACTTACGTAAAATAGCTAACATGGCTACCCCGATTATGAATTATTTGAAGAGGAATCAGTCGTTTTGGCACCCGTGTCTTTATTGTCGGCAGATTTAGTTTCACTGTTTGATTCTGTTTTGGACTCTGCAGATTTTGCCTTACCTTTATTGCTATAATCGGTTGCATACCAACCACCGCCCTTCAATTGGAATCCAGCCGCGGACACCAATCGCTGCAAGCCAGCCTGATGGCAAATCGGACACTCTTTCAAGGGTTCATCAGACATTTTCTGAAAGGCTTCCATTTGATGGTGACAAGCCGTACATTGGTATTCATAAGTTGGCATGACATTCCTCACACGCTTTGTATTATTTAAAGCGCCAATTTTAGTAGGTTCTGTTCTTAAATACCACGAGCATGACAAGCTTTTTCGGGTTAAATTTTAATCAACCGCAATGAGACTTGCAAACCCCGTAAAAAATGCGAGTATTAAGTCTTCATAAAAAGGATAATCCATGGCTCAATCTTCCATTCTCATCACTGGCTGCTCCAGTGGTATCGGTCTTGCCACCGCACTGACACTCAAACAACGCGGTTATCAGGTATTTGCCGCTGCTCGTAAAGCAAGCGATGTTGAACAACTCGCTGCTCGCGGCCTTCACAGTGTGCAACTCGACGTCAACGATCGGGCATCCATGACCAGTGCACTGGATACAATCTTAGCAACGACCGGCGGTACCCTCGATGCCTTATTTAATAACGCAGGTTATTTACAAGCCGGTGCAATTGAAGATTTAACGCGCGATCTTGAACGCGCGCAATTTGAAACAAACGTGTTTGGCCCCATGGAACTCATACGCTTGGTTTTGCCTATTATGCGCAAACAAGGTCATGGACGTATTTTGCAAAATAGTTCCATTTTAGGCGTGATCGCATTACCGTATTACGGTGCTTATAACGCTTCCAAATTTGCACTCGAAGGTTTTACTGCGACCCTGCGCCAGGAATTACGCGGCACGAATATTTATGTTTCACTGATTAATCCGGGACCGATTAAAAGCCAGTTGCGCGATAATGCTTTCCAGCATTATAAAAATACGCTCGCGAATAAATCCACCCTGTATCAAGATACCTATCAACGCATGGAACAAACCTATTTTGCTGAGAAAACGCCCGATGCACCGCTGATGAATGAGCCCGATGCAGTCACAAAAAAAGTGATTCAAGCATTGGAAAGCAAGCATCCGCGTGCGCATTATTACATTGGCTTACCCGCACAAACGCTGGCTTTTGTAAAAAGATTCTTACCCGATTGTGCACTGGATTGGATACTCACGAAAGTTCGATAAAACAGGAAAACACGCATGGCATACGTTCTCGTTCTCTATTACAGCCGGCACGGCTCAGTCAAACAAATGGCGCAATACATTGCGCGCGGTATTGAATCCGTTTCTGGGATGGAAGCGAGAATACGCACGGTACCACCCGTTTCACCCACCACTGAAGCAAGTGAGCCAGCGGTGCCAGATACTGGCGCACCGTATGCAACGCTGGAAGATTTACGTGATTGTGCAGGTCTCGCATTAGGCAGCCCGACCCGATTTGGTAATATGGCCGCGCCCTTAAAATATTTTCTCGATCAAGCCAGCGGTCTTTGGTTATCCGGACAGCTTGTTGATAAACCTGCTGCAGCATTCAGCTCGACCAGCACCATGCACGGCGGTCAAGAAAGCACCTTGCTGAGCATGATGCTACCGCTTTTTCATCTGGGTTTTATCTTGCTAGGTATTCCGTATACCGAACCTGATTTGAATAATACCGTCAGTGGCGGCACCCCTTATGGCGCGACGCATGTTGCTGGTCCCTCTGGAAAAAATCCGATAACGAATGAAGAGCAACGCTTGTGTCTCGCGCTTGGCAAACGTCTAGCACTCACTGCAGCCAAATTAAAATCTTGATGAAAAAACAACACCAAGGTTTTCATTTAATTGAATTGCTCATCACCTTGCTCATCGTCGGTATTCTAGCCAGCATGGGTTTTTCGCGTTATACGCAATATATGACTGAAGCCCATCGCTTGGAAGCCGAGCAAACCTTGGGGAAACTGGCGATTGCCCTGGAACAATATCAAATTGAACAGAATTCCTATGCCAATGCCAACTTAGAACGCTTGCATTTTTCCCCCGGTGCAATTGCAAAGCATTATCAATTTTCCATTCAAGCTACGGATATTTATTATGTTTTAACAGCCAAGCCCATAGGCGCGCAAGCCGCCCGCGATAGTGAGTGCGGCAGTTTAATGCTGAATGCCAAGGGTCAACAAAGCGCGACGGGCAGCCAAAATTGCTGGCTAAAATGATTGAAAAAAGCCCATAGCTATGTTATGTGTACTAAAATACTTAGAAAACAACAAAACTGAGGGTTTTTAGTATGGCCACCTCCAGACAAAAAACAACTAATGGCTCCCAGCCACGCCCGAGTAAAAATGCGCTGAAAAAAGCCAAAAAACGGCAAGAGCAACTAACAAAACCCCTCGATGAAAAAAAAGAGGCATTCTTTGCTGCACGCAAAGTACGAATTCACGAAGAAAGACTGAAGAAACAACAAGCGCATCTCGAAAAAGAAAAACAGATAATTGAACAAATCCGCTTAGAACAAGAACAAAAATTGATAGCGCGCACAGCGCGACAAGAACAACAAAGACAAAAACAAGCAGAACAAACAGAACAAACACCTGGTTCTGTGCTAACCCCGGAAGTACTAGCAATTGCGGCTAGTTACAAAGAAATACTCCTCGCGAGACGACAAAGCGCTTTGTCGACCACCACTCCCGCAGTAGATCCCGCTACCAAGAACTTATCAACTAACGATGCGCAAGACGCTCAAGCACCGTCAAAAGTTATTGCTGAACACAAAGCAGGGAAAAGCGAAACAGAAAGCAGAAGAGAAAGACTATCATCAATTGATAATGAACAAGACTCAGCTTCTCCTTCAACTGCAAGAAAAAAAACTTCTCCATTTAGCGCAGAAACCGGCAGCTTCAACCATGGAAGATCATCACCTACTTTCTTTCAGCCCCCTCAACCAAGTATCTTTAGTTTTTCCAATTTTGCACACTGCGTCGGCACAGCAATCATGTTTTTACTTCACAGCGTTGGTGATTTAATGTGCTGCCTTGCAGAAGCATACGCAGCTGAAGGTGCGCACGATGCTTATCAGCACACATTTGTCCGGCACTAGCACACCAAGGCATTGCCCTGATTATCAGTGATCGTACCACTCTCATCAGAGACGGTACGTATCCTGCCAAATTTACTCAATACAATAGCCCAATGTGGTTTCTTGTCTAATTTGCCACAATACCAAAACGTGGCATTATCATTCACCATCAACCCCTGATCCAAAAAAAGCAAATACGATTGATAGCGCGGAAATAATCGCAAATAGAGCGTGCCTTGTTTGATATGCAACGGCTGCTGCAGCAAGACTTGATTATCATTTTCAATAACGCCATCACGTTTCGTGTTAACAAATAAAATTAATTCTTGGTCTTGAATACGCAAGGCAACCGGTGCATGACTCGCTCTCGTTTCACGACGCGCTAATTCGATGGTGCGTATTAATTGAGTTTGCAGAAGGCGATCATTCGCGCGCGATAATACATCATGCAAGGCTGGGAAAAAAAATACCCCGACGAGGGCGATAATACTTAGCACGCTCAACACTTCCATCAGTGTGAATGCGAATTGGCAAGCTCTTAAACTTGATAGATTTTTAACCATATTATTCTGCTTAGAAATATAACTGGAGAGACTATGAAATATAAATACCTTAGTATTTTGGTTTTCCTTATTTTTAAGCCAACTTGCTTTGCCAACTAATTTTGCTTGTCCTGCTTCCATTAATTGCAGCAGTACCGAAGCCAGAAGCTGCGTCTTGCAACCTGGTAGTCAAATAATGCAAACTGGGTAATTATCTCAGCTAGCGACCCTATCCAACCTGGCATCTATTCATTTAGTGCGAATTAGCAAACTTAGTCATTCATGCGCGATGCGCTGCGCGCATGAATGACTAGAATTCTATTCTTTGGGACGCATGTGTGGGAAAAGAATGACGTCACGAATGGAAGGCGAATCAGTCAGTAACATTACCAGTCGATCGATACCAATACCTTCACCAGCTGTTGGCGGCAACCCATGTTCCAACGCAGTGATGTAATCGGCATCATACGGCATGGCTTCTTCATCACCGGCCGCCTTGTCTGCCATTTGCTGACGGAATCGTTCAGCTTGATCTTCGGGATCATTCAATTCATTAAAACCATTCGCAATTTCACGACCGCCAATAAATAATTCAAATCGATCAGTTACTAATGGGTTTTCATCATTGCGACGTGCCAGCGGTGACACTTCAGCGGGGTATTCGACAATAAACGTTGGTTCGATTAATTGCGTCTCAACCGTTTCTTCAAAAATTTCCACTTGGACTCTGCCAAGACCGAAACCATCTTGAATCGAAATATTTAATTGCTTAGCTGTTTTTTTCGCGGCTTCCAAAGTAGCAATATCCGCTTCTTTCAAACTTGGATTAAATTTTAAAATGGCTTCTTTGAGTGTCAAACGTTGGAATGGCTTGTTGAAATCATATTCTACGCCTTGACACGTAAAGGAAGGTTTGCCCAGGACGTCCAGCGCAATCTTTCGAAACATTTCTTCCGTCAAATCCATTAAATCATGATAATCAGCGTAAGCTTGATAAAATTCCAGCATGGTAAATTCTGGATTATGGCGCGTCGATAAACCTTCATTACGGAAATTACGATTGATTTCAAACACGCGTTCAAAGCCGCCGACAACTAAACGTTTTAAATATAATTCCGGAGCGATGCGTAAATAAAGCGGCATGTCTAAAGCATGATGATGCGTAATAAATGGCTTCGCTGCCGCACCACCTGCTAACACTTGCATCATCGGTGTTTCAACTTCTAAAAAAGCACGTTCTTTCAAAAACTGGCGAATGGTGTCAGTGACTTTTGCACGCGCTAAAAAGGTGTGGCGCGTTTCTTCGTTTGCGATTAAATCCAGATAACGCTGACGATAGCGAGTTTCCTGATCGGTTAAACCATGAAATTTATCTGGCAATGGACGAATGGCTTTGGTGAGTAAATGAATTTTTTTAACTTTGACAGATAATTCGCCGGTTTTCGTTCGGAATAAAAACCCTTCCGCACCAATGATATCACCTAAATCCCACAACTTAAATTCTTCATACACTTCAGACGTCACATCATCCTGACGAATGTATAATTGAATACGGCCAGACACATCCTGAATATGGGTAAAGCTCGCCTTCCCCATTAAACGCCGCGTCATGATACGACCGGCTACTTTAACGGCAACCGGTGTTGCTTCAAATTCAGCTTCAGACATGTTGTTATATTGCGCGAGTAAATCAGCAGCCAAGGCATCACGGCGAAAATGAGTGGGAAACGCGCCACCTTGTTTGCGCCACGCGCTTAATTTGTCACGACGCAGCTCAATTAAATCATGCGTGCTTAGCAATTCATTTTCATTTTCAGTCATAGTCATAACCCGCTTATTAAACTTGCTTCAATAAATTTATCGATATCGCCGTCTAATACGGCCTGTGTGTTACCGACTTCCACACCAGTGCGTAAGTCTTTAATTCGCGACATATCCAATACATACGAACGAATTTGACTACCCCAAGTGATGTCTTTTTTGCTGGATTCCAGGGCTTCCTGCTTCGCATTCAATTTCTGTCTTTCGAGCTCATACAGTCTAGCACGCAATTGCTTCATCGCTTGCGCCCGATTTTTATGCTGCGAACGGTCAGACTGGCATTGTACAACCGTATTGGTGGGCATGTGCGTGATGCGAATAGCTGAATCGGTTCGGTTCACGTGTTGACCACCCGCGCCACTAGCGCGGTAAGTATCGATACGCAAATCGGCTGGATTAATTTCAATCTCAATATTGTCATCAATCTCTGGGGAAATAAACACCGAAGCGAAAGAGGTATGACGTTTATTATTTGAATCAAAAGGAGACTTGCGGACTAAACGATGCACCCCGCTTTCTGTGCGCAGCCAGCCGTAAGCATAAGAACCTTCAAATTTGACGGTCGCACTTTTAATGCCAGCCACTTCGCCTGGTGATGCCTCAATAATTTCAGTTTTAAAACCGTGACGTTCACCCCAGCGTAAATACATGCGCAATAGCATCTCTGCCCAATCCTGCGCTTCCGTCCCGCCTGAGCCGGATTGAATGTCCATGTAAGCCGCATTGGCATCCATTTCGCCCGAAAACATGCGCTGAAATTCCAGCGCCGCAATGTCTTTGGTCAAAATTTCAGCATCCTTGATGATAACTTCAAGGGTTTCATTGTCATTTTCACTGGCAGCAAGCTCGTATAAGGCTTCTGTATCTTCCAGACGGGCATGCAAGGCATCCATCATATGCACGATAGCATCGAGTTGCGCGCGTTCTTTACCCAATGCCTGTGCTTTATCAGGCTGGTTCCAAAGAGAGGGGTCTTCCAACTGTTCTTGAATGGCGGTTAAACGTGCTTTTTTTGGGTCAACTTCAAAGATACCCCCAGAGGCTTTCCAACCGCGCCTTGAGGTCTTTTAAGTAGTTTCGCATAGATGTAATTTCGATCATGAACACCTCGGTACTAATGCGCCACAATGTAACAAGTTTTGCCGATTTTATCCACGGCTAAACGATGATCTGCAAGCTTTTTGCAAAGACCAGTGCGTCTTCACGCCCTGCGACAGTGGGATAATATTCCTTACGCTCGCCAATCAGTTTAAATCCCATTTTCCGGTACAAGGAAATTGCACGTGAATTAGAACGCCGCACTTCCAGATACGCAATGCTCGCTCCTTGACGTCTTACTCCTTCCAGTGCGTATTCCAGCAATTTCCGACCAAAACCCTGGTGCTGATAACGATGCATAATGCAGATGTTCAAAATATGGCATTCGCCCATGCGCAAGGCAGTAATCACAAAGCCAATGAGATCATCGTCAACTTCAATTGCCCAGGAAGGACACTCAGCCTGAAAACAGGTTTTAAATGTCTCTTCCGTCCACGGCACAACATGCACCGCATTTTCTATTTTTAAAACCTTATCGATATCCGACTTGAATAATTTTCGCAGCATCAATAGAGCCTGGGTATGTTAAAATAATATCATTATCATCATTAGGAAAAGCGTATGTCCTATCGTCTCACAAAAATTTACACACGCAAAGGCGACGAAGGCTATACCCAGTTGAATGATCGACCCGTTTCCAAGGAAGATTTACTCCTTGAAGCGATCGGCACCCTTGATGAGCTTAACTCCATGCTTGGCCTCGTTTTTGCATTGAGCAAGCTGAGTCCTGATGTAGCGGCCTGCATTACACAAGTGCAAAATGATTTGTTTGATTTAGGCAGTGAATTCCATGTTCCAGAAAGAAAAATCATTAACGCCGACAAAATCACGTGGCTGGAACAACAACTTGATACGTGGAACCATACTTTGCCGCCACTCAAAGAATTTTTGCTGCCGCGCGGAAACGCTTCTTCAGCGGCGTGTCAGGTCACGCGCACCATATGCCGCCGTCCAGAACGCGCCGTCGTGCGCCTGCTTCGTCCAGGTCCTTTGCAAAATACCGTGATACTACGACACGTAAATCGTTTATCGGATGTCTTCTTTGTCATGGCCCGTGTAATCGCACGCGAACCCCACGTAGAAGAAAAAAA
>CAYUYG010000002.1:0-5673 GCA_964449125.1 uncultured Coxiellaceae bacterium
GGACGCCGGCTCGCAGTGTAGTGTCTATCAATCATTTTTTTACCTCTCAATTTGGCTTGATTGCCACGATTCAACGTATCCAATGGGCTACCTTGAGGAATCTGCATATTTATGGCATTGCCAATTTGATCGGTACCACCCCGGTTATTTTAAATGCCAGTGTGCCTTATTATCTGCGTAATACCTGGTTGTTTACGCTGGGTAGTCATTATCGCATTACACCAAAATGGATACTGCGCGTGGCGGGTACTTATAATCAGTCACCGGGTAATCCAAATTATCAGATCGCAAATGGCGATAGCATTGTTTTAGGTGTCTCCACTGGATATGAAATAAATAAAATCATTACGATTGATGGTAGTTTTGCCCACGTATTTATACAAAATGAAAATATAAATATTAAGGGTGCAAGATATGCCATTAATGGGATTAATGAAGGGTCGCGTGATGCGGTTTCATTGAAGCTGACCTTTAATATGTAAAGGAGCGATGCAGAATGGATAAAAATACTATCAAAAGTAATATCAAAGAGGATTTTTCATTAGCAGTTGGTGGGCCGCTTTATAAATTTTTTTACCTACTTGGTTTGTTGAAAAAGCCACTTTTGCTATACAAGCGCCGTATTGTAGTGGTTGCAATGTTGACCTGGTTGCCTTTGTTGATTTTATCAATGTTTGGTGGAGTTGCTTTTGGTGGTGTCAATCTTCCTTTTATTGATGATATTGATGTGCACGTTCGTTTCCTAGTGGTTTTGTCGTTATTATTGTATGCCGAGGTGATTGCTCATGATCGTATCCATGTCATTGTGGAGCAATTTCTTAAATGTAATATTATTGCCGACGACGATCGCCTAAAGTTTAATCGAATCATTGCTTCAACAGCCCGCTTTAGAGTTTCATTCATTATTGAGTTATTATTAATTGGCTTGGTATACACAGTGGGACGCTGGATTTCAGCTAAATACCTGCCTTTAGGTGTTTCAAGCTGGTTTGCTATAAATGCCGATGATGTAAGTACGCTGACGCCCGCTGGATATTGGTATGTTTATATTAGCCTGCCAATCTTTCAATTTTTCTTATTACGCTGGTATTTTCGAATCGTCGTTTGGTATCGATTTCTTTGGCAGATAGCACGATTACCATTACAGCTTAATTCATTGCACCCTGATCGGGCGGGTGGCTTGGGGTTTTTAACGAACAGTATTTTTGCACTTGAGCCATTTTTGCTGGCACACTCTGTCTTGTTGTCGGGGATGATTTTTAATCGCATCTGGAATGCAGGCGCCACTATTGCAGATTTTCAAATAGAAATTGTAAGCGTATTAATTTTGGTGCTCATTATTCCATTAATGCCATTACTTTTTTTTATGTTTCAAATGGTAAAAGAAAAACGCAACGGTACGCTAAACTATGATGTCGTTGCTAATCGGTATGTAAATGCTTTTCGAGAAAAATGGATATCATCTTCTTCAAAAAATAAAGAAACAATACTAGGTTCAGCTGATATTCAATCCTTGGCAGATCTTTTTAATAGTTTTGAAGTATCAAACAAAATGCGTATCACACCATTCGGCAAGAGCAGCCTGTTAGCGCTTATTGTTTTAACGGCATTGCCATTGCTTCCATTAATATTAACTATTATTCCATTAGAAAAAATAGTTAGTCAAATTTTTGGTCTGATTTTTTAGAGAGGGACTGAAGGGGTTGATGATGGATTACTTTCCTGCGCCTCGTCGACCTATCGTTGGAGAAGATGATGGGGTATCATTGCGATCAGGTTGAGATTCAGGTATTTTTGCCCTTGCAAATGACCGTGGTTTTTCTACTTCGACTTTTACATCTTTTTCTTCCCTAGCTTCTTCTCGTAAGGTTCGGGCTTGTCCCAGAAATGATTTTTTTTCGGCTTCTTTTTCTTTTGGCGCAGCAGTATTGGTTGGGGGGTTAATTTTTTGCGATTTGCGCAAGCTATTTAATCTGCCAGAAATCATCGCGGTACTTTTTTCTGCACTTCTTCTTATCAGGTTAGGCGATTTTTTCGGTCCTACTTCTTGTCTAAGAAATTCTATGGCATGATCAGCTTTTTTACCTAAATCGCCATGAGTAAGTGCTTTTAATTTATTTTTATTTTCTTTTTCAAACAGCATCTTTGGATCAACTACTTCAAATGCTTTTTGTCTCTCGCGTGCTAATTGGTCACGTTCCGATTCAGAAAGCATGCTAGCGAGGGCGTTAACTAACAAGGTCGCGGAATCAATTTTGATTTCTTTACTTTGGCCAAGGGAAGTACGTGTATATTTTTCTTTTGTATCTCGATCAGCAATATAAGCATCTATCTCTTTAATCCAAGCTATGATTTGTGCCTGAGCTACGATTTGTGCCTGGCGAACAATATTCGCCATTTCATCCAGTTGGGTGTTGGACATCAGTCTTTGTTCTTGCTTTCTTCCTTTTTCGCTGGCAATGGCATCGATCAATGTTGGAAAAGCGGTAGGATCTTCTTTGAAAATGTTTGTTAATGCTGACTTAAAATAAGCGTCTCCACCCATTCGCAAATACGGATATAATTGCGTAGGATTGTTAATATAGGTTAGAATTTTTTTCTCATATTGCTGATCGAATGCTTCTGTGGCGCCCCCACTTTCCACATATTGAAATACATTAATGAGTACATTATTAAAGAAGATATTTTTTTCATGACCTTCAATAGTGGCGCGTAGACTTACCGGTACAGCGAGGTCTGCCGATCTTAATAAACTAAAAAGATAACTACGTGCTTTTTCAAATATCAGTACTTCTTGAGATTTTTCGGAAGCAGAATCGGTTAATATTAATTGTTGGTCTTTAATTCCTTGCCGCAAGTCATCGACTAATTCTTTTATAATATTAAAATAAACTTCGGCTGCATGCTTGATAATTGCATTACGCGCCTGTGTATCATCCGGTAATGGAAAATTAATAACACCTAATTTTTGTATTTCTGCAACAGCCTCTTTCCATTTGCGTTCTATTTCAGCAAACTGCGAATCTTCTTGGATTGCTGGCAGTCTGAATTTATCATCAAACGGCCTTTGGGCCCCTGGATTTCTATTCATATAATTCGTGTAAACGCCCGCAGAAGATTTGTGCTGCATAATTACTCCATGCTTAAAGCCTTTATGTTAATTATAACGTTTATTTACCAAATCAATGTTAAAGGCATAGTTAAGTTTAATCAGAGGTTTAGATAGCACTGAATTGTTGATGCCTTGAAATGTCGTGTTGTTGTAAGCTGTTTATCAATTTGAACCTCCATTTCCGTTGCCAAAGTTTTGACTGATGGCTGTGCCAGTATTGTTTTCAACGGAACTCCAGTAGAGACCGCTTGAAAACCCCCAATCGTAATTCGATTGGTAAAAAGACAATATACTTTCAGTAGTTTTGCCAGTGATTTCAAGCAAATCTAACTAATCAGATTTTAAATGATCCTCTTTTTTCAAAAATTCAGTTTGGGCATGAGCAGAAAAAGATTCAACGCCTAAAAATTCCAATTCTGTAAAATAACCGAAAAATTCTTCGCAAAGACCCATGCGTGTATTTCATGCGCATTATGAGGGTAATTGCCCGAACTTGATCTATCAAAACTCAGCATGTTTATGGTGCATAGATTTTTTAAGTTAATTTGCTTACAATAAGAACGGACATTTTTTGAGCTACGATAGCTATCATGGACGATATGCATAATCAAAGCGATAAACCTCATTCGAACCATGGTGTGACGGATGTTTACGTAACCATGGTACATAGAAATAAAGTACCAGCATTTCGCGCATGGCTGAAAAAATTGCATCATCTCCAGGCTAATTTTCCTGGCTTCCAAAAAGTGTACGTGCAAATTCCTAAAGACCAGCAAGAGAATGCTTGGGTGACGCTTTTGCAATTTGATACGGAAGCAAATCTTGAAAATTGGCTTCACTCTTCTCAACGAAATTCGATGCTAACTGAAGCGAAAGACTTAATAAAATCGCAACAAAGCCATCGCTTGTTTTCCTCATTGAGTAGCTGGTTTCCAGATGATTCATCCAACCCGCCGCCAGTTTGGAAACAATCGATGCTCGTGCTATTAGCACTTTTTCCCGCCGTGATGTTGGAAACCCTTTATCTTTTCCCTTACCTGGCGATGTTTAATCCTGTTTTAACAAGATTTATAGGCGCTATTATTATTGTATGTTCTCTTTCTTGGATATTGATGCCAGCTACCATTTATGTATTAGGTTGGTGGTTAAACGCTAATTCTAAATGGAAAGAATATATCGGTGTATTAACCGTAGTGGTGCTTTATTTACTGGAAATAGGCATTTTTATTATCATTGATTAGTGAGCATATATGGCATATAACGATTTTCGTGAATTTTTAGATGCATTGCGTAAGCAAGGCGAGTTGTTAGAAGTTGATCGATTGGTAGCGCTGCAATTAGAGGTAGGTAAAGCCTTGCAAAAAAGTGCAGCCATAGGTGGACCTGCTATTTTATTTAAAAATAATGGCACGGCGTTTCCTTTGGTTGGAGGCGTTTATAATACGCGCGCCAAAGCCTTATTAGCCTTCCAAGCGACAGAAGATACGATTGTTGAAACTATCATTAGTGGGCTCGCCAAACCCATTCCTCCTGTCACTGTCACCAATGCATCCACCCATGAAAATATTTTGAAAGGCAGTGACGTGGATTTGTCTACTTTGCCTATCCCTAAATATAGCCCTTTAGATGGTGGCCCCTACATTACGCCAGGCATTGTTGTAAGTCATGATCCTGAAACTAAGGTGACTGATTTAGGTAATTACCGGTTTGAATACATCAATAAAACATCCTTCTCTTTTCTTGCTCAACCTAGCCATCGTTTTGGTAAAAATATTGCTAAGGCCAAAAAAATGGGCTTGAAGAAATATCATGCTGCTTTGGTGATAGGGGTTGATCCGATTCTCGAATATACCTGCCAATTTCAGGAATCTGATAACACCAATGATTATGATGTGGCCGGTGGTCTACGACGTGCAGCTGTTGAAGTGGTGAAAGGTCAAATGATCGATGTGATAGTGCCAGCTACCGCTGAATTTGTCCTGGAATTAGAAATTGATTTGACCCAGGAAGTGTTTGAAGGGCCCTTAGGCGAATATACCGGCTATTATACGCCCGGTTCTGAAAAGCCGATTGCGAATGTTGTTGCTATTACGCATCGTAATAATGCTTATTTTCAAGCTTTATTAACTGGTGTGCCACCAACCGAAAATCATATTTTAAAACAAATTCCTTTTGAAGCATCCGTTCTAAATACTTTGCAGCAAGAATTTCCCACTTTGAAACATGTTGCCATTCCTCCTTCAGGTGGCGTGTCATTTTACATGGTGATGGCAATGGAGCCACGATTTGCAGGCGAAGCGCGACAAGCTCTTTTAGCAGCGATTGCAAGTAATGTCAGACCTAAAATGGTGGTGGTAGTGAATACCGATATCGATGTACAGAACCCCGATAAGGTACAGTGGGCGATGGCTTTTCGCATGCAGCCCCACGAAGATATCATCATGGTAAATGATGTACCAGCTGGGCCATTAGATCCTTCTATTGCGGATGATATTCCATTAGACCAACGCTTAAGTTCAGCCATAGGCATTGATGCTACCTATCCATATGGATCCGTTGTT
>CAYUYG010000002.1:5683-10502 GCA_964449125.1 uncultured Coxiellaceae bacterium
ACCCAAGCAAGGTGATGAGAGCGATAGGAAATTGTATTTCAAAGTCGCAGAAATTCAAGGTTGGGAGAGTTATGATTTTCCAGAATTAACAAAATTTTCAGCGCCTAAAGAGAGTTAATCTCTGGCAGCGATGAGTATATTTATTGACATAACATCAAGGAAGAATGAACCATGTTAGAGATTAAACATGATATTTCCGTCAATGCTAGTTGCGAAACAATTTATCAAGCATTAACCACTGCGCAAGGGTTGAAGTCTTGGTTTACTTCGGATGTGAAGGGCTCAGGTCAAGTCGGTACCGAATGGGCGTTTAAATTCATCGACCAACCATTCTTTCGTTGGGGGATTCTGTTATCTGAAAAACCAAATAAGGTTGCTTGGAAATGCATTGAAGGGCCTGGAAATGCACCAGGTACTGAAGTTGAATTTGTTATGAAACCGTCTGAAGATGGCCGCACTACTTTAACTATCATTCATCGTGGTTGGGAAAAAGATGATCCTAAATTTGACCGCTGCGTCGAGATTTGGCGTACGCTCATGGATCATTTGCAACGTTACTGCGAACAAGATATTGCAACACCGGCCTATCATTAACTAATTTAGGATAAGTCTATGTCACAGCAAAGTTTGCAAGATTTTGTTAATGATCTTGAGAAAGCAGGCATGTTAATTCGTATTAAAGAAGAAAAACGAGTCGATGAACTGCCTAAGGTTATGGAGCAATATCCACTCCAAGCCATTTTAATCGAGAAAATTAAAGATTGTGAATTTCAATTTCTAGCTAATGCTTATTCGAATCAGGAACAATATGCCTGGGCGATGCAATGCGACAAAACCCAAACAGGATTTAAAATTGCAGAAGCAGCTAGCGGCCGAATAAAACCAACCATTGTTACGACAGCTCCCTGTAAAGAAGTAATTTTAAAAGGCGATGAGGTTGATTTAACCAGATTACCGCTCTTTCTACATCATGATCGCGATGGACATTCTTATACTGACGATAATTTATTGATTAGCAAAAATCCTGATACGGGTGTCTATGATTGGGGTATCTATAGAAGTATGTTTCGCACTAAAAATAGTAAAACATTTGATATGACGTGCACTTCGCATCGTCAGCGCATCCACGCTCAAATTGCCGCACAAAAAGGTAAAAACTTAGAACTTGCGGTTGTTATAGGCGGTCCTATCGTTGATAAGTTAGCTGCTTTACAAGGTTCCAGTGATGATGTGGATGATTTTGAAGTATTAGGAAGTTTTTATGGCCAGCCAGCTAAATTAGTAAAGTGTGAAACCATCGATGTATTAGTGCCTGCAAATGCGGAGATTGTACTTGAATGCGAGTTATTGGCCGTGGAAGGATGGGTACACGATGAAGGACCTTTCGGTGAATTCACCGGCATGTACGGTGGTGGGTTAAAGCATAATATAAGATGTATTGTTAAAGCCATGACGTATCGTAAAGGTGGTATTTATCAATACGCAACAATAGGTTGTTCTCATCCGTGGTATACCGACAATATGGTTCAATTACCAGCCATTGAAGCAGATTTATTTAATTGTCTGCAACGCGCTGGTATTAATGTCTTGGAAGTGCGTTCACCGGCTGCAGGCTTGTCTAATATGGCGTATGCCAAAATTCGCACGGGTGGGGCAGGGGATGCAAAACAAGCATTAGGCATTATGTTGACAGGTTCAAAACAAGGCTTGCCTAAAGCGGCCTGGGTATTCGATGACGATGTGGATATCTGGGATGATAATCAAATTCAATGGGCAATGGCATTTCGATATATGCCACATCGCGATACTATCATTATTCCAGAATGTAACACGATGACTGTTGATCCAAAGATTGCGACGACGGATGTGCCAGGAACGGCTTCAAAAATTGGTTTCGATTGTACGATTCCGCTTGGCCCCGGTTTCAATCGCAGTGATTTTGATAGAAGTGCCGCCGTTGACTTGGGCGAACCGCCATCAGTTAAAATCCTGACTGAAGACGAATTAACAATAAAAATGACGGATTTTATTAAAGAAGCACCCAGGTCATGGAAAGAAATATTAACAGAATACCATGGGCAACCTTATGCCATTATTTATCGAGCATTTGGCAATCTTCGCCCTCTGTTGGGTCGCGTCAATGATGCGCCATGGTTCCGTTATACTTTTTCTTCGACTAATTTTGCGGATGAAGCAACACCGTCTACTACTAATTATGATCCGCGACATGCGAAATAAAAGGAGGTATGCGTGACAAAGCTTACGATGGAAAACGCATTAACGGTATTTATTTACTATAAAATACCAACGAGTGAACATCAGCATTATTTGACTGCCATTCATAAATTAAAACAGGCCATTGCAGCCTGTTATCCTTTTTTACAAATTAGTCATCAAAAACGACCGGAATTAGATGAAGAAAAAAGAGAATTATGGATGGAAACGTATAACGGTATTCCTCAACCCGAGCTTGCAACATTCACCGTGAAGCTAGCTCAATTAGCTGGACATTACGGACTGCCAGCAGCAAGAAAACATGAGGTATTTACTGCTTTATGACGAAGATTTTTTAAACGGAGGCAGTATGCTTGCTACAGTAAAACCCATCATTATTGGGATAACCGGTGCTTCAGGCATCATTTACGGCATTCGATTGTTAGAAAAACTTCGCTCACTAAATGTCGAGACGCATTTAGTGATGTCAGATTCCTGTAAAATGACGCTGAGTGCTGAAACGGATCTTAAATTGGAATATGTTACCGGGATTGCATCCTACGTACATCATTATAAAAATATTGGTGCGATTATTTCATCGGGTTCGTTTATCACCAGTGGGATGATTGTTGCACCTTGTTCCATGCGAACATTAAGTGAGATTGCTGCAGGGCTTTCATCCAATTTATTATCGCGCGCAGCTGATGTGACCCTAAAAGAAAGACGCCGACTAGTCTTATTAGCGCGAGAAACGCCTTTACATGCTGGTCATATTAGAGCGATGGCTCAGGCAAATGAGAGTGGTGCTATTATCATGCCACCTGTCCCTGCATTTTATGCTAAACCACAAACACTAGACGATATGGTTAATCATACTGTCATGCGCTGTCTGGATTTATTTGACATACACGGTTACGATTTCCATCGATGGCAAGGTTTTGTCAGTAATAGTGTTACAGATAAAGTACCAAGCTAAAGTTATCATGCATGGTTGTAGATTGGGCCGCGCTTTTGCGCAGCCCAATGGTAAACTCAGCTATTCCTCTTCATCAATTATAATGTTGAAAGTATCAGACGCGGTTTCACAGGCATTTTTAGCTTTAACTGTCACATTAAAATTATCTTTTTTTTCTGCTTTAACCTGAATGACGCCGGTCGTTTTATTAATAGTTACCTTGTTATTTAAATTTTTGGGGTGTGCAGAGACAATGTAAGTCAGCTCTTTGCCACTAAAAACACCTGCCATTGCAATTTCCCCAGTATTCGTCGCAATGATCTCCCAATTTTCCATGGGTTTGATAACGGTTGGGATATCGCTCTTATTGCAGGTTAGTTGAGTTGCCTGTGCTACATTGAAAAAGGCTAACGAGATGATGAAAATAAATCGTGCTTTCATAGTGAGTCCATTCCTAAATAAAACCCATTTTGGGATTAGCCAAATAAAGTTGATATGTTGGCAGAATAGGCGAGTCAATTCAATTCCCATCTTGTTTGACAGAGCAATACTAATATTTCATTTCTTTGGTAAACTAGAGACTCATTAAGGAGATTTGAAATGGATTTCAATCGTTTAATCAAAGCAATTCTGATTGTGGGGGTCTTCCTCTTTCTTTCTAATACTTACGCAGTAACTCCACCACACGCCATTGTCTGTGAACAAGCGTATGCCCTTTGCACCTCGGCACCATGCCTACCTGATCCTAACAATCCTAACAAATCCATTTGTGAGTGCGTCGTTCAACAAGGTAAAAGTGCGGGTTTTACGACTTGCGAAAAACGTAAACCGCAGACCGATCAATATAAGGCTACACACCTTATTTCCACTTTTTCATTCGAACAATTTTCTTCTAAAAAATCCTTAGCCTGCTCCAAAGGAATGCCTTGGAGTAACTGTGTTGACATGCCTTGCACGGTAGATCCACAAAATGCCCATCGTGCAATTTGTCTCTGTCAGTTAAATGCGACACAGGCATTTTTTACCTTTGGGGGTAATTGCGAGAGCAGTGCTTGCGCAACAGGATTCTGGTCTGGCGCTGTTCCCGGTCCGGCTAGCGATGCCTTACGTGATGCCTTAAATAAGGTCACCGACAAGCCGGTGGTTCCCGCCTCATGCTCAATCAACTCAGCAAATTAATTCAGGATCACACTATGACGATAACTATAGATTTTGAAGCTCACTTTTATACACAAGCTGCTTTTAATTATTTGGCTAAGCGTAAAGATTTCCCCAAATTTGTGAAAGAACAAGAACCTGATTCTTACAATTTACGCTTCACCGATCAGATTACACTATTTCAAAATACTGAATTTATAAATATCTTGTGCGATGTGGGTGCCAAGCGCATTAAAGCCATGGATGCGGCAGGCTTAGATGTGCAAGTGCTTAGCTTTTCCTCCCCTGGTGTGGACGAGCTGGATCCTGATCACGCCAGCGCAGCAACACTTGCGGTTGAACTAAACGATCTATTGTTTGAAACTGTGCAAGGTCATCCTGATCGCTTTAAGGGATTTGCAGCGATATCTCCCTACGATGTTAAAGGATCAGTTAAAGAATTAGAACGCGCCATTACTAAATTAAACTTTGTCGGTTGGCTGGCGCATTCTA
>CAYUYG010000002.1:10512-20300 GCA_964449125.1 uncultured Coxiellaceae bacterium
ACACGTCTTGGGGCGGGTCTTTTACAAATTTGGGTTTTGTCGTTTGTCTGGGGCTTTTTAATTTTGGCGAAGGGAAATATTTGGTTGTTAAAAAATATTGGCCATTACTAGAAGCGGCTGAAGCGTTAAATATTCCGATTTATTTACATCCCACCACGCCATTAATGAAAGAGTTTGGTAAATATGGTTTTGCATTGGGCGGTCCCCCATTAGGTTTTCAATTTGATGCAGCATTATGTTTGCTAAGAATGATTTACGCAGGTGTGTTTGACCAATTTCCTAAGCTAACTATCATCCTCGGGCATATGGGTGAAACGTTGCCTTTCTTGTTGCCGGAGCGAATCGATTGGGCTTATGCCAATCCAAATATTTCAAAACTGCCCGGTTTTATAAAAGAACGACCGGCGATCAAGCGCACGCCTTCTCAAGTGATGCTCGAAAATATGTATGTCACCACTAGCGGACGTTTTTCTAAACCGTTATTGGAATATGTTTTGAAAATCATGGGCGAAGATCGAGTGATGCTGGCAACTGATTACCCGTATGAAAATCTGGATCAAAGCATGAATTTTATCCGTGGCTGTGGCTTGCCAGATAAAATTTTTCAGAAAATTTGCTCTGGTAATGCGGCTCGACTTGGTATTGAATTAAAACGTAAGTAAACGAAAAAAAGTTATGAGACAGGCTTGCCATCCCGTAAAGGCGAGTCACAATATGCTTAAGAACTTTTACCATCCCCGTTTTCACGGGGATGGGTATAACTTTTCATTGTAAGTGTTGAATGTAGACCCTCAGTATGTGGTCTCAGGCTTAAGGTCAATGAAATCAATCATCTGTTTCTTTTCACTCTATGGCTACTTTTTCCAGATAAAAATAACTATTTTTCAGTCACATGTAGATCAAAAATTGTATAATAATAGATATCTAATATAATAAAAATACAAGCTATTTGAAATAGGTAACCCCATGCTGAGACTCTTTACGGGCAAGGCGAAGGTAGAATCCATATTTGAGCAGCAATTATTAATTGAAAACTACAATATGCTTGCCGATGCTTTTCAAACAGTAGGAGTTAATTTAAGAAAGCTCAATAAAAATGGTATGTGTAACGGATTAACAGTTAATTATGTTTTATTTGCCCAAGAAAATCAAAAAGAGGAATTTTATAGTTACCTGTATTTTATAGCTTCACTGAATAGGGCAAAAATTCAAAGTCTTGTTAAAGCCTACCATCAACGCCAAGATACAAGAGAAATAGTCATCCATACAGCAAGCGACAATATAAAAGTTAGTCGTTTATTAGAATTTTTAAAAATCGTAAGCGATGCTCAACGTAACCAAGCTGTTAAAATTATTCGTGCTCAGATTAGAAAAGGCTCTTACATGCTTGTCTCAATGGGCGAACATATTTTTGCTATTGAGAAAGACGAAGCAGGTTTTTATGTTTTTGAATCTAATAATATAGAAAGAACACTGTTAAAAACAGAAGAAGTCGCGGAAAAAATCGTAACCAATATTGCTAAATCTGGTTTTTTCCCCGCAGTTAATTCTAATGTGACACTCGCTATTTTATGTATGTCTTATGGAGATAAAAGTAGTTTGGTGAATGACCCTCGTTTAATCGATGGTCTAATTAGAAAATATGAAAGTGATATCGATGCATTTGAATTAACACACAGCAGATCAAGATTAAAGTCGCTTATTTCTGAATACTGTGAAGGTAGATTACCACGTGTTGAATTGGTGCTCGCTTTGCATCATAAGTTAACTGAATATGACGATTTACCAGGCAATTTAATCAATTTTAAAGACAGGCTACTTAACTATTTAGCACAAGAAGGTGTATGGGATGACCAAGACCATATTGATGCATTATTAAAAACGAAACCGCAATTTATAAAAGGCACAGCTTATATGCACCTTATTAGTAGCTTATATCTAGCAGCTCGCACAAACCAAATTATGCTAGTAAATAAATTATTAGCACAGGTTCCACTTCAGGCGATTAAAAAAGAAGCGTCAAAATTAATGTTTTCTGTTGGAGTAGGGCATGCAGAAATTGCTTTTATGTTATTAAATCATGGCATTGATCCAGATCAAGTTAATGAACATAGGGAGGCAAAAGCAAGCTTTGTCGACATCACACGGTAAATAAACGAGAAGAGGAGGCAAGCCTGTGCTTGCATTTTTTAAAGGGCATGAACCATTTGATCAGCGCAACATAATTGGCAACTATTATATGCTCGTTGCAGCTTGTGAAAAAGTTGGCATAGATTTAAAAAAACTTAATAAGCAAGGTGTATGCGATGGTTTAAGTATTAATTACATCTTATTTGCACAGGAAGGTCGGAAGGACGAATTTTATAATTATCTTCATTATATCGCTTCACTTAAAGATAGAGACAAAATTGATCATTTAGTTAGGGAATACAAAGCACGTGAAGGAAGAAGAGAGTTAGTTATTTCAACAAAAAACGGCGATATTAAATTTACTCGTCTATTGGAATTTTTAAAGGTGGTGAGTGAGGCTCAAGACTATCAATTAATCAAAATAATCCGGGCTAATTGGGATAGGTCCGCTCTTATTTTATGCGATAAAAGCGAGCTTGAAGGAGAATTGAGACGTGCGCGTATTTATGAAGGTTCACTAATGCATGTATCTTTAGGTATGCATGCCTTTACCATAGAGAAAACTACAGACGGGTTTTATGTTTTTGAGCCAAACAATATAGAGCGGGTATTGTTAAAAACAGAAAAAGAAGTTGCTGAAAAAATTGTCTACAATATTGCTAAATCTGGTTTTTTTGCTAAGGATAATTCTAATGTTGCATTAGATATTTCATTTCTTTCCTATGGTGATGCGCACCGTTTAATAGACGATCTTCTAATTGAATTTAAAGACGATATAGCTGCGTTTGATTTTCAGCAACCATGGACAAGATTGATTGCGATAATTGAAGAATATCGAGAAGGTCGGCTATCACGTGCTGAATTAGCAATTGAGTTACATGCTAAGTTAGATCAACAGACTGATTTGCCACGACGATTAATTAAATTTAAAGATAAGTTATTTACCTATCTCCAACGCGAAGGGATAGTTAAAGATCAATTTAATATTGATGTATTGTTGGAAAATAATAAACGTTTTATACAGGATACAGCTTACACTGATGGTATTGGTAGTTTGAGTCTCGCAGTTAACAAAAACCAAATTTCGTTAGTTTGCAAAATGTTATCGCATATTCCAAGAATTAGAGAAAATGTCGCCGGTAAATTGATATGTCTAGCTGCAGGCGAAGGATTTGTGGAAATAACAAGTTTGTTGTTGAGATACGGTATTCATCCAAATTCTCTTGATAACGATAATCTAACAGCGCTTTATTATGCGGCGCAAGAAGGTCATGTAGAGGTAGCTGAAATGTTATTAGCACACGGTGCTGATGTAGAGCATGCAGGCCCAGATGGAGAAAAAGCATTGCATGCCGCAGCTCAATTCGGACAAAAAGAAATAGTAGAGCTATTAATAAAGAACAATGCAAGCATTGATCCCACTACGAATGCAAATGGGATAACGCCGCTTTATCTGGCCGTTTCATATGGATGTGAGGATGTTGTATCAACGTTATTATCGCACGGTGCAAAACCAGATATAGCAAATATACATGGCGTTACGCCACTATATAAAGTAGCACAAACAGGTAACATACCCATGGCAAGAATGCTGCTAGACAATAATCCCACGCTAGATATACCTGTTCAAGTTTCAACTGCAATGTTGCTTCAACGTGCAGCTAAAGTAGGACGTCTGAGTAACATGGAAAATTTACTAAGCAGAGGTAGCAAAGTCACAAGCAAATTGGCTGGATTTACTCCATTAATGGCAGCGGTTTGTTTTGGGCATCTTGAAGTTGCAACTATGCTGCTAAATAAAGGTGCTAATATAAATAATCGTGCTAATGGTATCAGCGTACTCGATTTTGCACATGCACTTAACCAGGGCGCAATGATTGAGCGCATTGAAGGCAGGCAACAACTCACATTGGCACCAACACGTAATAAGTAATTGTGAGAGGTAAGCTTTATCATCCCCCTGTTGTACCTCCCCGCGCACACGGGGATCCATTTAGCCCTGCTTCCATACGCGCCAATAATACATGATTTAGTACTATTAATTTTTTGATTGAGGGTGAGAGATAAGTTTGGAATAGATCCCCGTTTTCACGGGGATGGGTATAAATAAGCAAGTGGTGGCTTGGGTTGAGTGTTGTGCGAAGCCCAATTTACAATTTTGTAAAATAAACTTTTACTTCCCAGTATATTTTTTAAGCCAGTTTTTAGCAGCGTGACTAATACTATTGTTATCCATGACTGCATTAAAAAATTCATTTCTAGCAGTTTTATTCTCACCATACATTTCAGTTACTAATTCTTCCCATTGCATTAACATAACTTCATGAGGATGAGTTTCAACTTGATTGAGCACCTGATAAATGCGATTTCGATAATACGCATCTATCGCTTTATCAAGCCAAGCAATTGCTTCAGGCGATAAATTATGTTCTGCCCCTACATGACCACCTTTAAATCCTTTCTCCCAAATAGCCGTTCGTAATGTGGTATATTCTTTTCCGTATAAACTATTTACCCAATCCATGCAGCGTTTACCTATAGTCATGCCCAAATCACTTTCAGGGTCTTTTTTTAAGTTGGCATTCACTTCGTTAACGAGATCATCCCAGCTTTGTTCCAATTTTTTTTGTTCAACAGCGGAGAATTTAGTCTTTAAATCCTGTTCAAAACTAGCGTATTGCTTCAGTTCTTCCTGATTTAATACTTTACCTGCCCATGTTTTTTCGAGTTGCTGTGTCATGCGATAAACCTCTATTAGTTCAAGAATGGTTTCCCAAGGAATAGACTTATCATGACTACAATCAGCAGTAATGTTTTTTAAAGTTTGACTTGCCTCAAATAGTGTCCTTGCTTTTTTTTCCAATAACTGTGATTGAACGGAAAAATGATCAATCATGTCGACATTGGAATCGAGCAAGTTTTTTATTTGCGACAATTCAAAGCCAAAAAACTTAAGTGCAATAATTTGTTGTAGTTTTAATAAATCTTTTTCTGAGTACAAACGATAGCCGTTAGCTAGTCGGACAGATGGTTCAAGCAAACCAATACGGTCATAATGATGCAGGGTTTGCACCGAAACCTGAGTTAATTTGCTTAATTCTTTCACGTACCATTGGGTCATCGTTTTTCCTCTTAATCGCAAGGTAAGGGATATAGCAACTATAGGGTCAAGCAATTTTGATACAAAAGAACCATATTTTTCCACCGTTCTTCAGTCATCTTTAGATGACTATTAAGTGGCGGATGCTAATTTGATCAAATTTTGACCTATTAAGTTTATTATTAGAGTAATATGCGTATTAATGGAGCATATTATTAATGTTTGTTTAATGTTTTTCGGTTAGTATAAGGTTCATTATTTTAGACCTATAAAACGAGAGTAGTAGCATGCAACGATCAACCTCACAAGAACCAAAGCTAGGGCCCGAAACTTTTTTATATTTAACCTTAGAAAATCTTCGCCTTAAGTTATCGTACTTAAAAAAAGATGAAGAAATTGCTAATTTAATTAGTTTCTTAATTAGACGAGCTAATCAGGATTTATATTGGCTGCTTAAAATAAAAAACCCATCTCTGGAAAAGAATGAATTGGATGAGCGTGTTAGTCACTTCCTCGACAACTATGTAGATAAGACGCCTACTAAAGATATCGATCAAGATTTTGCAAGTCTGGGTCAGTCCATGCGAAATATTCTCGCTTTACTTGAGCAATATGATCGTCAAGTATCTCGATTTATGATTAATGACGTTCGTGTTGTGCCTGTTTATAATTATGTAGATAATAAGTTTAAGTTTGTTTTAAATTCCCCGGCACTTGGAAACAACCTGCATTTCACGATTAGCCCAGCTTCGTTATCACTTTCCACTTCTAGACATCGTTACAATGATTTGCCTATAACAGCTACCACCACTACCAGTACTACTACCACCAGTACCGTCACTACAACTACCACGATCATTGCGAGCTCTCCACAAGCATTCTTCAATGCGACAGCTAACGTTAGTGATACTGATCAGGGAATGAAGCGAAAAAAACCATCACCAACGCCCAAAGAAAAAGAAGGAGCTAGTTCAAAGTCGAAAGATGACGCACTAGCGGAGCCTTCTACTAAGCGACCACGTCCGAATGGACCGTCTAATTAAAGTTGATTGAATAGAAAGCCGGTTTAAGCCGGCTTTTTTGTGGCGTGTGGCCACCTTTTAAAATAACCACCTTAGCGTATTATCTACAACAAAGCATTGCTCTAGGCTGCCAGTAATTATTTTTGACCTGATTTTGCGAGACTTAGTAGGGGTGTCTTCTTATTATCAGGATCTATCAGTTTATGCTATTCTGAACAGAATCATCTGAATAATGGATTATAGGTATGATTATTTATCAACGTTCACGACTTTTTTCAATTTTACTTCCACTATTTTTTTCAGCACCCATTTGGGCAATGCCAGATTTTGGGCCAGTTGACATGGGGTCATTTTATTCGTCACTGTCGGATGTGAGATCTGAAGATAAGCTTGGTCAATTAATAAAAGTAGAAAAAATAGAAACCTCTATTCAAGATGCGCAAGCATGGAGAATTGCTTATATTTCATCAGATGCCTTAGGTAAGAAAACACTTGCAACCGGCATTATTGTTGCACCCAAGAAATTGACTTCTACGCATGATCGGCCTATTATGGCTTGGGCGCATGGTACAACCGGTACTGCGCAAACCTGCGGTCCGTCACAAGTTCTTAATCCCGCGCAGCCGTTGAATCAATATTTTTTAATGAATGGAAATTCGTGGACCGATTTTGGTATTCCCGCCTTGAAAGCATTTATCAAAGCGGGTTATGTGATTGTCGCTACCGATTATCAAGGTCTTGGAGGTGGCGGTAAACATCAATATACTGTTTCTGTTTCTCAGGCGCAGGATGTAATTAATTCCATTCGTGCAGCGACACAACTCAAAGAAACCGGTGCGGGCTTAAAAGCAATATTGTATGGATGGACGCAAGGAGGTGGCGCCACGATTACGCCTGCCGGCTTAACTGATTATGTCAAAGCGGCTGATTCCATCAATAATAATATTGAATTGGTCGGCTTTGTAGCAATGGCACCTTATGATATTGCTGTCACATTGCCTAATACAATTAAATCAGATGCGCAAGCAAGAAATTACATACAAAAGTTAAGCGATAATTTCGGTGCGAATGTGTTTAATTTTACGCATTTCGCGCAAAATCTTTGGGGTATGACAGCAGCATTCCCAGAATTAAAACTTGAAGATGTTTTAACGCCGGAAGGTGTGAAAGTTGTAAACGATGTTATGCCAAGAAAGTGTATGCATGTTGCTGCCGATACAATCAATTTCTCGTATGGCCAAACCTATAAGCAATTACTTAAAAAAGATATCACGAATGCCATGGCATGGGTTGAGGCTTATCGCAACACTAGCGTACCACCTATTAAACCCATGGCGCCTGTAATTATTTATTGGGGAACGGAAGATAAAACCGTGCCACCCATCATGGGTAAGCTGTACTATGAACAAATGTGCAAGTTGGGTGGTAATCTGACAAGAGTACAACTGCCCGGTAAGCAATCACATTTCACGACCCCTGAAAGTGCAGAACCATTGTATGTCAAATGGGTCGCAGATAGGTTTGCTGGCATCGCGGCAGAAAATGGCTGTAAAACAAGGCATTCATCGGGAGAGTAGCATTATATTACTCATATTGAATTATGCTGTATAATTTGAGTTTTTCCTTATTTTCCAGGTAAGGCAGCGTTGTCAACTCCGTAGAATACGATTACATAGATCACTGCTTCGGTATTTCGCGTGAAGATATTGGCTAGATTACTTTATCCTATCGTTAAATCTATCCGGCGTATTTTGCTAAAAATAAAAGGGGTTGATGCTCATGAATGAGCAATTATTTTCTCAAATAATTTATTCCAAATCGTACATGATGAACATCAAAGATAATATTATGGTAGAGTTTATTCGCTTTAATATGGATAGCACACTAAATTCTCAGTTGATGGTGACCGTGTTTTAATGCCGCATCATAAATATAGCTAAAATTATATTTTATTTTTATTGGGTACGGCACGAGGATTTTAATGACTTCCTAACTTCATTGGAATCAGCGACACTGCTCGCATTACTATTATCCACCGATTGCAACAATGGGTTAGACCTTGTTTCACCAACATTATTACTTACGGTATCATTTTCACCTTTAGACTTAGCAGGTTCTTGAGTAAACTCGCGTGCGAGTAGGGTTGCCATTTCATTTGCTTCCGGACGTTTTTGTGGTCTGTGTGCCCAGCCTAATGTAATTAAATGAGCAATCTTACAATGTGCGGGAATAGGCTCTCTTTTTTTAGCTGTGTGTAAAGCGGCTAAATCTTCGTGCGTCATTATATTAGCATAAATTATTTTCCATGCACTGACTTCCCACATCACAAGGCTCATACTATAAATATCTGTTTTTTTACTATTGTTAGCATATCTTAAAACCATCTCAGGTGCTTGGTATAATGGAGCACCCTTCCCACGAATTTTGATACGAGTATCATCAAAATTTGATAAACCGAAGTCGCATAAAAATGCTTGTACAGCTTGATCTGTAAAACGCAGAAGTACATTGTCTGGTTTAATGTCGCAATGAATAATATTATTTCTATGCATTAACTCAACGCCAGCGACGATAGATTTTATAATAGAATAACAATATGAATTGGATGGTTGTGAGTAGTGGGTAATATAGTTTTGTAAATTACCATTAGGCATGTATTCCATTACCAATGAATAATGAGTGTTATTTATTACATAGCCATAAAAATTAGCAAAGGTCGATGAAGTTTTTTGATCTGCTTGCTGCGATTGCGTTAGTGTATGCATGATCGTTATTTCATTTTTAAATGCATCTATTTTTGCAGCTTCAGTTGGATTAATTTGTATTGTTTTTATAGCAACCGTTTGGCCGTGATAGGAGCCAAGATAAACCGCACCAAAGCTTCCTGCCCCTAATTTCCTAGTCCGTGGCATAAAGCTGAGTTCCTCTTTGCGAATCTGACAAGCTGGGAATGGCTTATCGTTTTTAATAATACTAAGCTTAGGGGCTGAGGATCTCATCATGGGGATTCACCTGTGTATTTATTTCAATGCAATTTAGTTACAATTGTATAAAAAATACACGGCCATGGCAAATATAATGAGCTTATAAAATTAGTTTATTTTCAATGGCTAAGGGAAAGATGAAGATTTAAAGCCGATTTTTTAACTTTCCGAGTGCTTTTTTGCGGTGTTATGCTGTAATTGGCTGAACGTTGGGTGCGGTGCCCAGCAGAGTGGTCACTACCGTTGATGATTGAATGTCTAATCATTTTTTTGTTGGGCTTCGTGAAGCTTAACTCATCCTGCATTTTGTCCAAGCTATCAGCCGCATCTTTCCAACTTACTTGTTTGAAAAACACGACTGTTGTTTAACTGATTTAAAACTGATAATTGAGACCGATGCGGAAAATTTGATTCGCAAGATTTGCGCTGGTTTGCATTGTTTGTGAAAAGGCCGGCGTATTGCTAATTGGAACAGCGAGGTTCATCGAGCTAAATTTCACATAGAGATATTCAAATTTTCTGTTTATTCTTTAAACTTAAAAAAGATATTAT
>CAYUYG010000003.1:0-18089 GCA_964449125.1 uncultured Coxiellaceae bacterium
TAAACCCAGCTAAAATGGGTCTCTTTCAACCTGAAAGAAGGCAAAAAATAAAACGAACCTTTGGGAATTTAAGCAATAAAGGCGGTGGGTGTTTCATGGGCAATGTTATGTAATGTAGTTGCATAACCATAATCAATATGACGATGATAAGGCTTACTTAGATCAAGCATCACCACGCGCCCCTCTCTATTTTTAAGTTTAAGCCCGTGTTGATTGATAGCGGTGATAAACATGCGCTCGCCTTTGGGCATGTTTTTGGAATTAATCGATCTATTAAGAATTACCGTCTCATTAACAGAAAATTCACGTTTTATTTCATTAAATAGTTCAATCTTTCCGGATCCGCCCGCAATTTTATCGGGATGCCAAATAACATGGTTTCCATTGTCTTTTTGCAAAACAACTCTATTGGATATTTTACTGTGTCTAACTACCCGTAAATATTCACCTCGATTAACCTTGAGAGTCGAATAAGTTTCATTAAAACGGACGATTTGCCCTTTTTGGTATGAACTAGCCAAATTACCTTTGTTTTCCGATATAAAAATTGGTAATAAAATATTAATATTGGCAGTTTTTTCTAATTTGCCTTGTTCTTGTAATGTCTTGTGGGTAAGAAGATTGAGATTATTAATAGTTTTCTTGTGATGTGAAACAAGCCAGGATTTTTTTCTGTCATTCTCATTCAGTCTGGTGTAATGATTTGCCATTGCATAATGTCGATCATCTTCATTTGCAACCTCGACAATATTGCTAGCAATTTTATTCACGACGGTTAGCAATTTAGTCTTTTCAATTTCTTTGTCAGCAGGGAGAGCCTTTACTTTAGCAGAAATAGTTGATAATCCCTGCTCAGTTAAATGATTGAGAGATAATCCAACCTGCTGTGACAAAAGAGTATCTTTATTACCTAGTAGAATTAATTTAGTGTTATGAAATTTGTTCCATTCTAATAACCCAGCTTTTTGATGAGTAGAGAGCAAATTTGCATTATCGACTAATAGAATATCAGGCCGATCGCTTTTTGATATTTTATTTTCTTTGTTTTCAGATAAAAATTGCATAACGCTATAATGTTTAGGAGTTGAATCAATAAACAAAGATTTAATGTGATCAAAAAAGGTTTTTGGAGTTTCACGCACATTATTTGCAAAGTATTTACTACCAATTAGACTTGGGCTAAGAAGTGAAATATTTAGATTTGAAACTTTAGCTATTTTTATAATGGGGGCAACCAATGTATCACGCGCTTCTTTTCCTTCAATTAAAACAATTCGTTCATTCCCAAATAAGATTGATAGATTTTCATGATGATCAGTCGAGATACTAGCTTCATTTTTTAAAGATAGTTCTAAAATCGGAGAATCTATTAGAGGGTTATCCAACTTATTATCTTTTAAGTGATCTAACAATTTTTTTTCAATATCTAAAGTTGATTTTTCCATCAACAGTGTTTTACCGCGGTTATTTGGCAAAGAAATGATTAAACCAGATTTAATGTTATTTTCAACGGCATCCACCAGTGATTTAACGTTAAGATTATTACGAATAGCGTTTTCTGACGCAGTGGTCACAATGTCTTCTAGGGTAAATGTTGTTTGAAAAACTGATAACGATTTAGCAGCTTCTTTAACAGCATTTAAAGCATTATCATTGATCATATGTTCTAATACAGGTTGTGTGTTTTTAGATTTTTGACTGTTTTCGATAATACTTTGGCAATTAAGCCCGATTTCTTTTGCTTCGATCTGCCAACGTGCTTGTAATTTGCTACGATCAACATTTTCTTTTTCATCTCGGGTATCAAGTGTGGCAACTGCCGCGGCTTTACGACCAGATAAGCCCTTTTCAGCAAGTTGAGTTTCAATTTGAGCTCGACGTTTTGAAAACAATTTAATAGCATCTTTTGAAACGTCTGCAATTTCGAAAATTCCACTTTTGGTATCTGTGGTTATTTCATAACCTAACTCTTTAACCCGAAAAGCCAGTTCTGTTTCATACAGTTTAGAAAAATAACGATTATTGTGACGGACACGTTCTATAAATCCATTTATCTCACCTTGAGTTTTTTCATCATAGCTACCTATTTTTGAAGCTAACGAGCGCCATTTTCCATCCGAGCGTTCGGTCATGTTCATAACAACACTATGCGTATGTAATTGAGGGTCTTTTGATCGTGATAAATCATGGTGATAAAGGGCTGCAATTAAATTGTTTGTATTTTGATATGTCATGCCTTGAGGAGTTTGAATCCGAGCTTGTCCGCAGCTGCGCTCAATATGAGATAGAGATACCGTAACCGATTGCCGATGAGCGTCAAGCAACCGTTTGTCGCCGCCAATAATAGCTAAAATTGATACTGATTTTGGCGCACTAAAAGTTAAATCCCAGCCTGCGCGATGTTTGATGCTGCCTTCTACCATTTTTCCAAGCTGCTCACCGGTAGGCAAAATCCCTTTTAACAAATCTGTAAATTGTTGGGTATCAATCTGACCAGAAAGAGCCAGTTTTTCTGCCCCTTTTCCCCACCACTCGCTCTGCTCAATTCCTTCCTCACGAGTATAGTAGTTATCTTGTTCGCCATAATAATGACTTGCCTGTCCGACATTTTTGATAACACTGCTAGATAACATAACCTTTGCTCCTTAAACATCGAAAAGTTGTTCTTCACGAGAGACAGGTTTAGTTTTTATGCTCTTTTGTTTCTTTTCTTTTGAATCATTAATTGTTTCGGCTACTAACACAGGATTTTTATATTTATCCAAAAGGTCCTCCACAGATTTCATGCCATTGTCGTCAAAATCATCGCGAGGAATAAAACCAGCGTTTTTTCTTTTTCTTTCTTTATAAATAAAATCCACCATAGTAATGGGAAATTTTCCGGGAAGTCTGACGTAAGCATACAAATTAGCTAGAGACATAATTTCCGAATAACTAACCAATGGTTTTCTAGTTTCGGTACGATTAATGGATACACCATCACGCATTGTATTAGCGCCATACGAAAGCCCTTCACGGACTTCATCAATAACTGTTTCGCCAAAGTTATTTGCTGCCCATTTAGCGATATCAGGATCTGGCTGGCGAAACATATAGCGTGTATTAATTAAGGACGAAATTTCTCGCGCCCCTTCATGACCATATAATTTGGCAAGTTGCGCATAATTTTGGATCCCAACTACCACGCAACCTCCAAATTTTCTCGATTCAGATAAAGTTTGAGTGAAATAGGGTAATTGCTGCAAACTGGGTAATTCGTCCAAAATTAACCAAATTCGTCTTTCTTGACTTGGTGCAAGGCTCAATAAAGAATTAACAGCGATATCGAGCCAAGCCGTAATAAGCGGTTTTAACGTCTCATGCCGATCACCAAGCGATGTGATAAATAACCAATTATGCGCATTTTCGTCTTGCACCCATTGTCGAATTGAAAAAGGACTTTCACCTTCTTTTATATATTTCAAACTTTTTAAGTAGGTAGCTAATACTGATTTAATAGAGACGGCAGTTTTTTCGATTTTATCTGATACTAAGGTTTCTGCTTCTGTCCCTTTTAGGTATTTCTGAATAGATCCTAAATCCGCTGTTAATAACGTTTGTAGTAATTTCCTTACCGACCTGTCTTTATCATTTCTCATCTCAAATGCAGCAGCTGCAAATATTGTCCTTGCAGCATTAACCCAAAAGGGATCCTGAGACGAGACCGGCATCGGAATTTGCGCAGCAGCTAAGCTATCAAAATCAGCTGAATCCCTGCATTCTTTCCACAGATTCCACTCGCGTCCTCTTCTATCTAACGGATTTAATAAAACATCGGTACTGGGTTGATAAAATTCCTCTAAAAAATTACATCCTTTATCATAGATAATTGCTCGATCTCCATTGGCTCGTATTTGATCCAGTAATTCTTTTATAGCATTGGATTTTCCTGAACCTACTGTCCCATGAAACATTAAATGTGCTGTTTCGGTGTTCCTAATAAGAGGTAATTTAGCTAAAACTAATTTAGAGTGTTGGTTATTATTAATAATAATTTTTCTTGTTAATTCTGCTGATAAAATATTGTCGCCCTTAAGCAGAATATCTTCCGCCTGTTTCTCCCCTCTTTTCTTTAACCAACGTGAAATTAAACCCAAGGTCAACATGCCTGATAAAAGGCCCAATATAATTGCTAAAATTGATTTTCTGCTGACCTGCCTAACTATTTGATTAACTAAATCTGAATTTTTTATTGACGTATATTTGACAGTGGATTTCTTTCCATTGGGCTGAATAAAATCAGTTGAAGCATTATTATCAATAATTGGTAATGTACTTGCCCATATATATTCCCCAAATACATAACGTTCATATACAGAGGTTGTTTGCCAAATGACAGATATAGTAACGATTAAAAAAACTGCGGCAGCCAATAAAATAACTTTATCAAAAATTTGAGTAAACATACGGATATTATGTAAAGTAATTTGTCCGCCACGTGTAAAATTCTTTACATCACTTGATGATTTACTCATGTTTATGATCCTTGTACAAATCCAGTATGGAAGATGAATCAGGATGTTTAATCTTTTCTAATAGTGAGTCTTTAGGGGGATCAATACTTCCTATCACCTGACCTTTTACTTTTTCATGAATCCTATTTTTAAGAGGATCCGCATCTTGTTTGAAGGCTGTTTCATGCTGAGTTAATTGATTTTGGTTTTCATGCATTCGATTATTTACATTATCCCTAATGTGTTGATCGACGGATCCGACTCCATTTCCATTATCGGTTGCATGCTTGATTTCTTTTTGTACGGATTGTTTTCCATGTTCGTATTGATTATCAATATGATGTTGGTTAGGGATAGATTGGTTATTTTGCTGATATATATGTTTCATACTCGACTCGGTATGCGTTAAATGATGTGATTGATCAAACGATTTTATTTCTCCATTCATTTTTTCATTTACGAATTGATTAGCATATGTTTGTAAAAGAGGCGTATCGTGAACCGACATATTATCAATAGCACTTTTACTCATAGTACCTTGACCATATGGAGAGGGTTGATGCCGCATCCATGTGTAAAATTCTTGATTGTAATTTGCATAAACGGTGGAGGCATTTTCCGACGATGACGATGCCATTGATGAATAGCTTTCAGCTTTCGAGAATTGACTTGCAGCTTCGGTTCGATAATTATCGCCGCTATCAAATGAACTCGCGATTGAACTGGCCAATCGACTTCCTTGATCAGATGAATCTCTAAAATTGGATTCAACAGCCGCACGTTTAGCTGAATCTACGTTTTCAGCTAAATTCTTATCTACAGCAAATCGATGAGCTTCATTGTATAAACTACCAAATGATGAACGTGCGCTTGCAGAAGCACTAGCTGACGCACCTGCACCCACTCCATTGCCTAATAATGAAAATCCTCCTTTTATATCGGCATAAACCTGGCCTAATACCTGTGCAGCACGTTCATGACTTACATGGTGATCCTTAGCAAAGCTATCAACCAGCTGGGAAACAGTATGGGCAGATTTACTCAGCCCCGTAGTTTCATTTGCGCTGTGAGATTCCCCACTGCTTTGAGAGTGACTCTGATTTTGTGAAAAATCATCCAGCTTTCGGATCGCAGTGCTATATTGTTCTCCTGCCGCATGACTTTTGGTAAACGCAGCATTTAAGCTAGATTGAGCCTGGTGAGAGGCAACCATTCGTTTACTATCAGCCCAATTAACATTAGAACTTAAATTTGATATGGCTGCTCGATTATCTAGTACTTCACTGCCATCAGGCGTAATTGATAAACTTGATCCCGTACCAGATTGAAGGGTAGCACCGCCTGAGGCATAACGTACATTAGAGTCCCAATGATTAGCATTTGTGTTATTGAAACTCCGGTTGCCGAAATTGGCATTACCAGCGCTAATATTGCCGCCAACTGATTCCGATACGACATGACTTCCAGCGTGTTGTACTACACCTCCCATCATCTGACCCATGCTTTGAACGGCACCTGGCATCCCTCTAAAAAGCATGATTGCACCACCTAATGTTACAGGCCACATTAGATAGCCCGCGACTGCCATTGCGTCCGCATTCGCCTGGGTAATACCTGCAATATTAGCTATCGATAAACTACCATGCGCAGTATCAGTAGAAAGAAAGGCTATAGAGCGATTTTGAGCAAATAAATTAGCAGCAAAGTTAATGATGGCATACATGGGTGCAAGTGCTTGCAACACGAAAAGTCCTGTTAAATAATTACGTACAATCGCGCCCCCAAAAGGGAAGTAGCTCAAAAAATAGATAAGAATAAATGCTGCATAGACAATCGCTTCGATTATATTTTTGAAATATTGCATCCAGACAGCCGCTTGTCGTCCTGTTTGATCCATCGTTTCTCGTGCTTGCATTTCTGATTTGGTATCTTCATATGCTTGCAATGCAGCAGGAGCATTAGAATTGGCTCCATAATGGGAAAGCGCGCTTGACATGGCATTGGCCAATAAATTCGTCCGTAAAAGTGTTTCCCCTTGCACGGATACGTTCGTTAAAAAACTATAACCATCAGAAAGATGTGATAAGAGCAATTTTCCTGGGTTATTACTACTGCCAAGTATTTGAGCACCGTACACTGACGCAGCCGTATTAATAGTTTGTCGCCAGATAGTATCAAGTTTACCAGCGCCTACATTACAAATGGTGATTTCTCCATTGAGAGGAAAGGCACGCGCTTGGGAGGTATGAGTTTTAATAAACTCCCACGGATTATCTGAATGCGTTAAATCTTGAACAGAATATTTTTTTAGTAGCAAGTCAAAGAAAACGCATTGTTGCATAAATTCATTTAGCGTTTGGGAAAAGTCTGCATCAGTAATTTGAAAGTTTCGTGATGCTAAAACAAGCTTAGATCCCATTAACATACCAGTTTTGTTATAGGCCATATCATCCGGCAAATGAAAAATTGTTTCGATTGCTTCTGTAAAACCAATACCAATACGCGAGGTGAAGCTTGCAAAAATTGCTAAAGAAAGGGGTACGTGGTCAATAATACGAGGTTTAATATCGAAACCAGTCCTATCTTCGATAGCAACTGTAGCCTTTGGATAAAGAATGAGGGAAGTAACAATCACATAGGTACCGGCCCATTTTATTAAGACTTTAATATCGCGTGTTTTACTGAATTCAAATGCAGCAAAAAGTCCTCCTAACATAACTGCCAAGCTTGTGATTGCACCTATTGTAGATGTGTTATTAAAGGCGGCAGCAACAGCATTAAATACTTTTTCTAATAAATCTCCACCGCCAATTGTAAATACACTTAATGTAATCGACATGATACCTCCTAGCGCAACGATCTTGCCCAAGTTAGAGAACTACCGAGCTGTGCTGATAATTGTCCAGCTAGCATTTGCTCCAATACTTGTGACTGCTCAATTAATTGCATTGCCATTGATATTTTATTTTGAGCATTCCTTTGCTCTGTACGTACATCACTCATAGCTGAATTAATGCCTTCGTTAAATTGGGACATTATTTCTGCTGGGTACTGTAGGGATCTTGACGATCGACGGACAAGCTCTAAATTTTCTTGTAAATATTGAAATAGAATGTCTGTTGCAATGACATCTGCATAACTTTCGACATCTAAGATATTCGGGTCTTTTTGATAGGCTGCCTGTACATTAAGTATTTTATAGATGGGTATACGGGTTGATTGAATCAAACCTTTTTCTTGTTCAGTTAATGGGTCATCAGCAATGATCTTTTGGCTAATACTACGTAATAATTTTGCTACGCGAGCGACAAGTGCAGAATCTTTTTTAATTGTGATTGTTTGTTTGGCTTCTAAAGGATTTAAGCAGGCAGATGTTTCATCGCAACGATAAATTTTAGCACTATCGCCATATAAAATAGCCTTAAATAATGAATGGTCAGTTGCCAATGATTGCAATATTTCGATATGACTTGTCGCATCTTTTCCTGATCCTGTTTTTTTAATAATGATACTGCCTGAAAGCGACATGAGTAATTCTGCAAATTGTTCATCGCCTGACACCAAATTATTAGCTTGTAATGCTTTCCAAACAAGATTGCCGTTATCGAGCACTAAATTTTTATAAAGGGGATTTTGAGAACCTGCTTTCATCGTTGAATCAAAGTTATAACTCAAATCATCGGATGTACAACCTTGGCGTGCTTCCGCCCAATCTTTAAAAATACCAGTGCTAGAGCCAACATCCTGGCAAACCTGTTGTTGTGCAGCTCGTGTTTTAGGCCAGATTCCGCCTACTAAGCTTTCTGCCGTTTCACAAGAATTAATGTTCATCTGATTAGCTTTATTTGCTATGCTTTCAACGTCACTTAAAATATTTTTAAGTTGTGGCGACACCTCAGCCATTGTTAATTTAAAGGCATAAGCCTGCGAGTTATTCATAATATTACGCATCATATTGACAATTTGGTCGTTTTTTACAAATGACATACCCCCTGCAAATATGTCGATCCCACCGCAACCAGATCTAAAACTAGGTAAATCTACCTGCACAAGTTGAACATTTCGTACTGTATTTCGTGAATAAAGACTACCTCCACTATAATATCCTGCTTGTTGTCCTTGATAAGCATGAGGAGCTGTTGTATTAGTTGCTGTGCCAAGTCCGTCAAAGAAATTATTTAAATCGCTATTCACATCAGCAAATACCGGAGAAGCTGAGATAGCAATTATTAAAATTGCTAAAAATTTTCTAGCATTGAATTTCATGGTTTATCCCCTTCGTACTTCGTCACAATTTTATAGATATTGTCACGCAGCTCCGTTTCACTGGTGAGACCGTATGCCACAGGAAATGCTTTTTGATTGTATGGATTAACAGCAAACAACGAAGGCGTCATCGTGACGTGAAATTGTGACGCCTGGCCTGAATCTGTTTTGGAATTAGGAAATTCTGGTAACGAAATTCCATCCATCGTAATAGGTATAATTGTAATACCATTATGTTCAGCGAAGTTTCTCAACATAGGTGCAAAACGTCGGCAATATGGACAAGTACTTTTATAAAAGAAAAATAGTCCCGTTTTACTTGCAAATAATCGAATGGCCTTTTCTTTTTCTTGAGATTCTTGCTCATTATAGACTTGTAAAGCGACATTATTAGTAGGATGAGAAAGTGAATAATTAAGCTGAGGATCTTTTAATAATACTTGCTGCCAAACATCTGATACTTTCTCAGCACGTTCACTTAGTTGATTTTGTAGTGCGATGTATTCTTCAAGATTAGTTACTGTTGGTTCTGCTATAACTTTGTTAAGCGCAGTTTTAATCTTTTGTCTTGCTGCATCTACAACAGCATTAGGATCTTTCTGTTCAGGTGTAGCAACAGGTTTTTCAATTTCTGGTTTATTCTTAGGATCGTCATACCAATGCCAACCAGTAGCATGTTGGGAATAAAAATCATCCGCACAGCAGAGACTACTTAATCCGCTGAATAATAATATTACTAAAAGATTAACTATTAATGCCTTTTTTTGATTCGTCATTAATCTACCCTTGTTTAGATTGCTGCACATGTTGCCGTATCATGTCTTGGATTTGCTTTAAATTAGGATTTTTTACGCTTTTGCTCAAATCATTAATGAAATCCTGAAAATCAATCCTCGAAAAATCGATAGCTTGTAATTGTTCTGGTGTGATTCCGCTACATTTAGGATGTTTTGCACTTCCAAAGCCAATTTGTAACTGACCTTTTCTGCCTTGGTCTTGAATAATTTTTCCTAATTTTGAACTAAACACACAAAATACCTGGGAATGCTCGATGCAAGGGAAGGGATCTGGCCCAGAGCAATAACGGCCAACTTTAATTGCAATTTTATTTTCTCGTGATTCATGTAATTTCTTGGCTGATTCTGGACAATTATCTAAGCCAACATCCTGTCCCCAACCTGTTTCTGTACAGCAATTACTATAACCAATGGGTTTTTCACTACATTCAGACGGATGCCCTGAAAACATCGTCAATGAACTTTGATCGATTTGTTTTGCTGCATCTATAACAGCAGATAGAGCCGACACGCTTTTGCCAAAATCTGTGCTTTGCTGATAGTTCTTATCGGTACAATTACCATCTAAACAATATTCTTTACCATTACCACACAGAACATCTGTCGTTGGTGAACATGATTTAACTGTGCAGCGATATGTTTGAGTGTAAAGAGAACATTGACCATTTGTTTTCTCTTTGCAATCAGAGCCAATTTGCTCACATCCTTGTTGTTGCAAAGGCTTACAGTTACCCTCTCCCCTTCCTCCTCTACAAATATAATTAAATCCTTGTTGCCAACAGTCACGTGTGACTGGGACACCTTGTATAATTTTAGTTGAGCCAGGAATGTCACATTGCTGAGATTTCAATTTACAGGTTGAATCATTAACTATTCCGGTACAATCATCTACCCAATGATCCTTCACTTCATATTTAACTACCCTAGAAATCATATCGATTTGTAAATCAAGCCGATGGCCTTCAGATATATGATATTCAAGTTCTAACCCATTTGCGCAAGAAGGAAAATTAATATGATCCAGACCTGCACGTCCTGTTCGTGAGGTAATTGCTCCTTGCAATGTGCTGCAATCAATATTTGCCGGTAATCGTCCATCCAACCTAAAACTAGCATCATGAGGGCCTAAAAAATCTACCCTACCGTTTACCGCGTTAACACTAATACCAGCGTATTTATGATCATCAACGGAAAGATGGGCTGTTAATGGGTAGTGAGTAACTGTTTCATGCGTAATAATTTCAACATTTAATTTTTTCTTACATGACTGAAAAATGGTCTGCGGTGCTTCTTCACATCTTTTTTCTTGATATTGTGTTGTACAAGCCTCTTTAGGTTTACAGTCAATATACTGACTGGTCATGCCATGTACAATATTATAGGCTTCACTTTGCAATAATTCTGAATGTTGTATATCTGGGTCAGTTTTATTTATAACATAGCGCGGATGTTGACTAATGCTATTTGAAATTACTTGTCCAGACTCGCTACTTTTACTTTGAAAGGCATCGCTTGTCATTTGTTGAGTATCTGACTGAGTAATACCACCGTAGTATTTAGTTTGATCTGGATTTTTCGTGTAATTATCAAAAACTGTTTTAGGATTAAAGTTTTTAGCTTGATTAAAGGCATCATTTTTCTTATTTTTAGCCTCTTGTTTCGCTTGATTAATTCCCGATTCAAAATCAGGACTATTTGCAATGCATTCACCGGTCAGCACACTAAAAATTAGTAATAAAATAAATTTATTCATGTGATCTGTCCTGAAGCGTATCTAATGCCGCTTGAGCAAGATTATTTGAAAATTGACCTTTATCACGTATTATTTTTAATGCCGCTGCTAATGTGATATCCCCTTTCATCACATCAAAATCTGTCTCATTGCTACAAATATCTTGTTTAAAACAAGCACTTCCCTCTGGAACAATCACTACAGCTGGCACTTCTTTTATGCCAAAACGCTTAAACCACAATGGATTAAGTTCAACCCCCTCACCACCTGAGGTTTTAACAAGGTTAGCGATAACCAGGAATGTTTTTTGAAATGAATTGTCGATGAGGCCACGAATAATCACGCTGGCATGAATTTTTTTAGCATCACGGAGATATTCCTCCAAACTCTGTCTAGGCATAGAAAATGATACAAAGACTAAAACGGATGACATTGGCTTTGATGCATTTGGTTTATGCTGAATATTATTATTTATAATTTCATTTGCTTTTTTTTCAGCGAATTGAGCATCTTGTTCATATTGTCTGGTTATAGATTTCTCCGTTTTTTTAGCTTTTTCTGCATCTTCACGATAAATTGACATTTGTTCTACAGAATGCTTATTTGCTTCCATAGCATTAGATTGATAATCATCAATTGCATAGCAAGTACTTCCACTAATATTTAATATAAGAAATATTATAATAGATAATTTCATACTGCCTCTTTGTTACACGTTGCAGGATTAAATTGTTTTGTCTTTATTGCATTTTCCAGATCTATTAACGTTTGTGATTTACCACTTTCTTTTAAACGGTCTTTTTCATCGCGTTCCCACGCTTGAATTACCAAATTCTTTGATGTTTCTTTATGCTTTCTTAGATAGGTTTTTGCTTTTTGTATTTCAAGATAGTCAAGGCAGTATTTTCGTTGGATATCTTGTCTATCCATCTCTTCATTTTTCTTTTCTAATTCGGCAAAACCCTGTTTCCATTTTTTATCCAACTTCGCAAATGCTTTTTCATCCTTGTCCCATTCGTTGATTTCAGATATTTTTTCTTTTTCAAAATAGGAAATAGCCTTATCCATCGCCAAAAGTACTCGGCTTACGAAAACTTCTTCTATCGCGGCGAGTACAAAGCTGGTAATAAGAAATAGAATAATGGCAGCTTTCCACGCAGGCAATTTTCCAATTCTTTCTCGTAGTTTCATGATTTAATTCCTAGTTAAAAACCACATTAAATATGCGGCAGACAAAATAAATAACATGACCACCTATCCATAGTCCTATTAACCACCTCACTAAAAACCATATACCAACAGACGTTAATAAAAACTTTAAATCAGGGTGGCTAGCAATTTTTGATAAAAATTCATTTACGGTTAAATGCCGTAGATCCCATAAATCTTTTAATCGATTTTTATTACTTTCATTCATTTCGTTCTCCTTACGTGTTACCTAACCAGCACAGCAGTTTCGTTTTCGCCAGACTAAATAGCCAAAATCTTCTCCCGAATAAGGATACTCATGCATAGATCCCCATAGAGATGTAGTGTGACCAAATGCATGGCATCCATCTTCCCCACCACTAGCTGTTGGAATTGGATTAATCATTTGATATCGATAACGAGATTTGGGAATAATGGGTGAGGGATATTGTGTACAAAGTGCTGGGCTATTTTGTCCTACGCTATCCCATAGTAAACCTTCGCGATGCATCTTATAGGTCATACGTTCAGTCAATAGTGTACTCGCTTGTACACCACCAATATGTTGTAAAACATTTCCATTTAAGGGATACATACTTCCATGTGAACCCGCGCACCAAAATAATGTATCGATTGGCAGACCGGCTAAAGTGGAAATGCTGTCAGCTATACAAGCAGTTTGAGCGATTAAATTGCCAAATAACAACGCTTCTGGATTTAGCAGAAATGTTAGTTCATCGTCATGCCAAGTAGGGTCTAATTCCGTAAGGTAAGCAATATCAAAATCGCCTTTATCAACACAAATACCATCTGTCAAAAGATTAAGCCAATAAAGTAAGGGAAATTTATACCAATGCACATAATAGAAACTCCCTCCTTGAGAGGGGTCGCTGGTATCCACTTCACCATCGGCACCAAACTCGCCCTTTGCTAGCTGGAGTCCGCCTAAATTCACCATGCAATAGGGATGTCTCGTTACATCAACTAGTGCAATGGGTTCCCAATACCCAATGCTTATGCCAATTCGAACGCCTGTTGGTACCATTGGACATGTGCAAATAGGCATTGATGGATTTGAGGTATCGGATTGACCACCACTAAAAACCGTAGCACTACCGATGCTTATTGGAAAAAGACAACTCCAACAAACATCTGTTAAAGGATTTGCGAATTTACCATGACAGGTTTCACCGGCTGATACTGTAGTGGTAAATAAAAATATTAAAATGGCACACATTTTGGTGAAAGTATTCATATGAATGTTCTTCCAATAAAGGCAATCGTTAGAAAACTCATCGTGAATATCGAAGGCAACATAAATGCTGAAACTAATTTTTTTTCATTCCAATTCAGAATAAATATAATTGAACTAATTACACTAATAATGAGCACAACTGGATAGGCTAAAACAGTAGCGGCCGAAAAGAATCCGCATATTAAGTAAGGGAAAGAGTTTATTTTTTGGGTATGAGCACTAATATCTGCAAACCATGCAATAGCTGTTGAATAGTAATTAAGCGAAAGCATTAAATAAAACAAATGTAGCCACCCAATTAGAGCGGTTACAACTATAAATAAAATCGCAGTTATTAACAAAAAAGTTAATGTTAAAGTTTTATTACTTTGATTCATATCTACAAATTCTTTTATATAATGGCTTTTCATACAGCTATTTCCTTTATTTTTAAATACATCCCATCTTGCGTAACTATTGCAGGCACGTGGGTAATATTAAATCGAGTTGTGAGCGCTCCTGATTGATCAAAATATATTGATTTCTTGAATTTTTTTTCCAGCTCTAGAACTGAACCATTCACCAAAATTAACTTAGTTCGTCCTTTTAATTCGTTATTCTGGTTTATTGCCCATTTGACCTGTTCTGGATCGTCTCCATCAAAGAAAATAAGTGCTTTTGATAGTGATATATAAACTAATGGATTTACGTGAGTTCCCGATGGAGCAATTAATTTTCCTTCTGGCGTAGTCACTGAATGATCAAGCACAATGCTGGGATCGAACCTTTTTATTTTTGTTTCATTGGCACGTGTGAGACCTTCTACCCTTTTTGGTCTATCTCTAAAACTAATCGCATCCTGTTGTACACGATTTTGTACAGCTTGCCATTGACCATTTTTTTGCATTGATCCTACGCGTTCTTGGATAAACTTTAAGAAATCTATTTCAACAATAGAATAAGTTTCTCCCATAGTACCTAAATCATTTGCGTATACATTATTTCCAATAAATATAATGAATATTGATATGAAAGATAATTTAAGAATAGCTTGTACAGTATTCATGCGTTTTCCTCTGATAAGGCTAGTTGCATGCTGTCGTAAGCTTTTTTTACTTTTTGGCGATAGCGTAAATTATGAATAGGCGTAGCTGAATGATAGTTACCAACTCCTTGCCAGCCTTCACCCTTTGCAAGTCCTTTAGCTAAAATCCAGGTGGCTGTATGTACGTTGACACATGGGTCATTTTGTAAAGCAGCTTGAGTAATACCATATTTTTTAAGTTGATTTAACCAACTTGAATTAACTTGCATTACACCTAAATCATAAGTCCCATTTTTATTTTTTATAGCTGCACCATTCCAACCATTTTCAATTTTCATGACTGAAATTATCATCGTGGCAGGAACATGAAATATTTGTGCGGCATGATTAATACATTCTAAAGGCACACCATGAAATATCATTGCGATAACCCTCTCTTGATTTCTTTTGCAACCTCTTGTGTAAAATCAGCATGATTAGAAATAACTGCCTCATTCAGCAAAATGACAGCATTTTTTTCTTTGGCAATCTGGATAATGGATTGATTTAATTTATTGGCAAATATTTCTACTTTTTGCTTTTTTTCTTCATCGGATAAGCTTTGTTTTGATGTTTCTTTTATAAAACTATCTTGTAATCCAGTAATGTTTACTGTAGCTATAGTAGGCGTATTTTTATGGAAAATGGCTAAAATTAATAGCGCACCTAACATTCCGAAACATATCTGTGATAATGACTGCATCACTATATCTTTGTTAATTATGTTTTTAAGCATGATTAAATTGCCTCACTACTTGTTCGATAGCTTCCGATAATGACAATCCACTACTGGTTAAACGATTAACCGCATCAAACTCTTCGCCTTTAGTGGAATACAGAATTCTTGCATAAGGATCAAAAATAATGCGATGCACTGACAATCCTTCAGGACTTTTAATGACACATTCCGAATAATCTTTTGTTATTTTTAATGATTTGAGTAATCTTTCAGTAAATCCGTCTACATCCATTATTTTTTCTTGTTTTAATTTATTAATCGCTTCATCTGTTTGTCCAAGAATGATTTTAAAATCTGAACAGTCAAAGGCGGCTTTTGACATACGATTACCATGAAAGTCTGCTACTGAATGCGCAATCGAGATAAAATTGCCACGATGTTTAGGTGCTGTTCTATATCCAGCTTCTATAAATTCTGCTTGTGATTTATCATTGCTATTTAGTTGTTTCCAAGCTTCATCAATGATGCAACTTTTTATTTGTGACCGATCACCATGATACATTGCTTGGGAGATAAGAAAGATCAACATTTGCATAATAATGCGTTGTAAATCTTTTTTACTATCTAACGCTTGCAGTTCGAGAACAATAAATGAATTATTGAAATCAATCGTACAATCTCCCTCAAAGAATCGAGCATAACTACCCTCAGAAGTGTAACTAAAAAGTAAATGTGCAAGATTTATTGCTATTGGATCACTATGTTCTGAAAGCCATTCTGCAATTGTAGTAATGGTTGTCTTGTTATTCTTTCTTTCCCATGCTCCTTTAATGGCTTTTTCCAAAAAATTTACTTCTTCTTCCGCAGCTCCAGTGACAGGCCTTGCCATACTAGCTAATAATGGCTTTAACAATTCCATTGATTCATTAATATTTGTAATGGTGGTAAATGGATTTAAACAAATATTTGTGTTTTCACTAAATTCAATAAATTGCCCACCTACTTCTTTACATGTTTTTTCATAAGATTTACCAACATCAATTACCCAAACACGTCCTTTAGCTCCTAATGTCGCCATAATATATTCATTGGTTAAAGCTGATTTTCCTTTTCGCGGAGCTGCTACGATCACAATATTAAAATTACCTTCATTATCAAAAGGATTCCAAAGAGCAATTTGTCCACGACGACCTGGAAGCAGTAAACTTGGTGTTTTACTTCCTTTCCATTCTCCTTGTAAGGGTGCAACATTAATTGCATTGAAAGCTGTCATTGTTTTCAAACGCCCGAAGTATTTCATGTCATCAAAAATTCCTTCGGTCATCATCATAGGTAAAGCTGCAAGCCATGATTGCATTTGTAAATATGATTCTTTTCGTAATTTCCAACCATTTGCACGATAAAGGTCACGCAACCTTCGTTCACAAAATTTAGCTTCCTCTGGTTTTGTAAATAAAATAACTTGATAGAAGGTTTTAACTAATGCATCTCCCTCGGCTAACCTGCCACGTACAAACTGCCAATCTTCATATTCTTTATTAACCGAAGGCTTGAACTTTGCGAGGGGACTCTTTGCACTTGATTCGCTATTCATAGATTGCAATTGTGCGCCAGTATGGGCTTTTTCCTGATTAGTCTTACGTAAAGAAAAGCTCATTAAAAATGGGCATGGGATCTGTAATGTCGCATTGAATAATTGCCCTAAGTTTTCCGTTGTTTTCCATTGTGTGGCTTTTTGAGGATACTCACGAATGGATAAACAATGGGCTTCCATTGCTTCTTCTTACGAAGAAAATAGCAAGGCATCAGGTTTGACTTGCATTCGCCATTCGGGATTAGTTAATTGCGATGATAAGCTATCTAGTTCACTCCAGGTAAAGTCGTGTGGATACAGGCTCTTCGATGGGGTAATAATATCAAAAAATGTCGACAGAAATTGTTGTGCATCTAATACACGGCTTCCCATACTAAGCGATTTCAGGGAGCTTTCAATATCATCACGAAGCCCAATTAACTCATGAGCACCTAGATTTTTTTTAAGTGCAGATACCACGATGAAAGTACGAAAGTTACGAATAAGCATAGAACCATAATTGCTTAAGCTTGTGTACGCACCTTTCTTTAAATATTCTGTTCGTTTTTTTGCTAGCCAAGAAAACTTTTCATTTTTAGATCGAGCTTCTTCAAATGCATCTAAAATCGGTGCAATTTTTGGCGATGCCCATAATATAAATTGCATATCAACATTTGCTGGTAAAATATCTGTGATAACACTTGTTAAGATATTTTCGACTTCTTCACTAGAACCTAAAAGTGGTGTGGTTTCTAAAATAAATCCTGTGCTTTTTTTGTTAAAGAATAATGAAGTTTCTGGATCAAAAGTCTCATACGGTAATAAGTTTGATATAAAATTATGATCAAATAATGATGTTTTAATATTGCGCTTTGCTTTCTTCTTGCGTAGAGGCTCATCCCCAACTGCTTTAGCAATTTTTTGACCGAGTTTTTCTATTTCATCAAGGAGTTTATTAAACATAGTTATTCTGCCTTTAAAATGAATTAACTGTTTTAACCGGCCTACCAATCCAATGTCCGCCTTTCAAAATTGCGTACATC
>CAYUYG010000004.1:0-17428 GCA_964449125.1 uncultured Coxiellaceae bacterium
TGGGCAAAATTAAGGTGAATAGCAATGTTCAAATGACCTTTGCCAAAGGTTTGCGGGCGATTTTACGTCAAGTTCCGGATGTGGTGATGGTCGGCGAAATTCGTGATCTGGAAACCGCGCAAATTGCCATCCAAGCCAGTTTAACCGAGCATCTTGTTTTATCAACGCTGCATACGAATAGTGCGATTGGTGCCATTACACGTCTTGATGATATGGGCGTGGAACCATTTTTATTGGCCTCGAGTTTAACGGGTGTACTGGCCCAACGTTTGATGCGACTTTTATGCAAGCACTGCAAAAAACCCATGTTAGCTACGCCAAAAGAATGTGAATTAATGAGTGTAACGTCGAATCAATCGCCAGTCATTTATCATCCTGTCGGTTGTCCACGTTGCAGGGAAACGGGTTATTTAGGTCGTAGCGGGGTGTATGAACTCATCGCCATTGATGAAGAATTGCAAACCATGATTCATGACGGCGCAGCCGAACAAAAAATGCGTAAATACGCGCGCGGATTGTTTCTCAGCTTACGTCAGGATGGTTATCGTCGTGTGTTAATGGGCGATACCTCATTGGAAGAAATATTACGTGTCACCAGTGAGTATTAGGGTATCTTATGCCGGCTTATCATTACGTCGCAATCAACGCTAATGGCAAAGAACAAAAGGGTGTGCTTGAAGCGGAAAGTGACAAGCAGGTGCGGCAAATGTTGCGTGAAAAATCGCTCATTCCCATTCAAGTGCGTGAAACGCAAAATAGAAAAGATTCGTTTAATCGAAGCAAACTCGCTTCATTTTCCTTTGCACGTGTGCGCGGATTAAATAGTAAAGAATTAGCTTTGCTGACGCGGCAATTTGCAACCCTGTTGGCTGCGGGTTTGCCGATTGAAGAATGTCTTGCAGCAGTGGCGGAGCAATCAGAAAAACAGCGCGTAAAAGGTTTGATATTATCTATTCGCAGCAAAGTAATGGAAGGTCATGCGCTGGCTTCGGCATTGCGTGAAAATCCAGATAGTTTTTCCGCTTTGTATTGCGCGACCATTGCTGCCGGAGAAAAATCAGGACACCTCGATAAAGTTTTATTACGACTGGCGGATTACACTGAACAACAATGGTATATGCGACAAAAATTACGTACTGCATTAATTTATCCGAGCATGATTGTTTTGGTTGCCATTGGCATTGTCGGATTTTTATTGGAATACGTCGTGCCGAAAATGGTCGCGGTATACGGGCATTTAAATCAGTCATTGCCGGTGATGACGCAAATTTTAATTGGGTTAAGTAATTTTTTAAAAAATTATGGCCTCTATGTTTTCTTGTTTTTGGCAGTCGTAATATTTTTCTGGTTGCGAGCGCTTAAAAAAAGTCCGGCACTGCGGGAAAAAAATCATCGGTTTTTATTGCGCTTACCTTTGATCGGTTATGCCATGCGTACGGCCGATACCGCGCGTTTCGCTCGCACACTGGCTATTCTTTCCAATGCAGGTGTGCCGGTGCTGGAAGCAATGCGTATTGCAGGACAATTGATCACGACTATTCCTATTCGTGAAAAAGTGGAAGAGGCCGTCGAGCGCGTGCGTGAAGGTGCAGCCATTCATCTTGCTTTGAAGCAAACGACGTATTTTTCCCCTATGAGTGTGCATATGATTGCAAGCGGTGAGGCGAGCGGTCAATTAGAACCCATGTTGGAACGCATTGCTGCGAATCAAGAAGATGAAATTTTACGTTTGATTGAAGTTGCCTTGGCACTGTTTGAGCCGGCTGTCATTTTGATGATGGGCGCTATCGTTTTGTTTATTGTGCTGGCTGTTCTCCTCCCTATTTTCCAGTTGAATCAATTCACTGGATAAGGTGTTTTTCGGCATTATTTCTTATCGTCAGGATTAAGCATTTTGTTCTGTAAAACAAAATCTGACAGCAATGCCGGCTGCCGCAGAAAAAATTCAAGATCATCTGATAATAATGGCTTGCTAAAATAAAATCCCTGAATTTCACCGCAGTGTTGTGAGTTCAGAAAGTTCAATTGGTTTTGTGTTTCCACGCCTTCTGCTACGACTTCCAGATTTAAGCCATGTGCCATGGTAATAATAGCCTGGATAATAATTTCATCTTCACGATTGATGCTGATATTTTTGACAAAAGACTGGTCTATCTTCAAGCGATCAATGGGTATATTTCTGAGATAGCTCAAGCTGGAATAGCCAGTGCCAAAGTCATCCAGCGCTATAAAAACGCCTACTTTTCTTAATTCTGCAATTTTATCGGCTGAATCCAAATCATTTAAAATAATATTTTCCGTCAGCTCGAGTTCAAGATATTGCGGATCAAGACCAACATTATTGAGTACGGTTTTAATAATGTTTACTAAATTAGGTTGTTTGAATTGTTGTGAAGTGATATTGACGGCCACGCGCATGGGAGGTAACCCCATTTCTTGCCAGCGCTTATTTTCTCGGCAGGCGCTTTCAAGAATCCATGTGCCAATTTGATTAATTAGACCGGTTTCTTCAGCTAGCGGAATGAAATCAATAGGCAATAAGAGCCCTCTTGTTGGATGGTTCCAGCGTACAAGGGCCTCGATGGAAACAAATTGATTTTTACTAATATCATATTGCGGCTGATAGACTAGGAAAAATTCATTATTGCCAATCGCGTGATGGAGATCTGCTTCAAGTTCAAGCCGTCCAATGCAGCTGCGATTCAACTCTTCACTATAAAATTGAAATTGATTTCCACCAAGCTCCTTGGCTCTATACATTGCCATATCTGCATTACGAATCAATTTATCCGGCGTAGTCCCATCGAAAGGGTAAATGGCTATGCCAATGCTGGCAGAAACGACAATTTCGTGATTCATAATTTTAATAGGAGTGTGCATTGTTTTTAATAAATTTTCTGCAATTACTCGAATGGCTTCATGATTTGAAGATGGAAAAATACCAATAAGTTCATCTCCCCCAACTCTTGCTAACATATCGCCTTCGCGGATAATTTTTCGCAAGTTGCTTGAAATGGTGCGAAGTAATTCGTCTCCTGCTTCGTGACCAAAGCTATCATTAATTAATTTAAATCGATCGAGATCAAAAAAGAAAATAGCAAAATTAGCACCTTCTTTTTTGGATTTTAGGAGTTGTTGACGAATTTCTTCATGCAGCATGGCACGGTTTGGCAAGCCAGTTAAAATATCATGCGCTGCCTGATATTCTATTTTCTTAGTACGCTCTTTGACTTTTTTCTCTAAGGTTTTGGTGTAACTGCGGGTTTCCTGGGTTAATTGCCATTTCTTGGTCAGCGCACAAGCAAGCTGCCGAACTGCGACATGATCAAAAGGTTTTTTTAAAATTAATAAATTTTCTTTTTGACCCAAATTTTCAATCGTTTCTTCCCATGAATAATCGGAATAGGCTGTGCAAATAACAATTTGAATATCAGGATCAATTTCCCAGATGTGTTTAATTGTTTCAATACCATCCCAGCCTGGCGGCATCCGTATATCAACAAATGCAAGCGCATAAGGTTTACCCTCATGAAGGGCTTTTTTTATATATTCAGCTCCTTCTTTGCCTTGGGTTGCCGTATCAATACGAAATTTAGGCAACGATATTCTTTTTTTGGTTGCCGTGCCGAATAATTTGCTTTCAAGCGGTTCCAGATCATCATCAATTTCTCTCGTCGTTAAGATTTTGATGAAATCATCGTGTATTTGAGGATTGTCATCGATGATCAGCATGCGTAAATTCGATTCATGGGATGTTGGCATTGTTCAGCTCCTCATTTAGAAGGCAGCTTTAATATGAAGGCTGCACCCTTATCCTTGCCCTCACTTTCAGCATGTAAGTTACCCCCAAGCTCAATGGCGGCTAGCGCACTGGAATGCAATCCAAAACCATGTCCAGTTTTTTTGGTGGTATAACCCATCGAGAATATTTTAGTCAGGTTTTCAGGTGGGATACCGACCCCATTATCCTGGATGATAATTTCACAAAGCGAAGTGATTTCGTTTTTTCTTACCGCGATAGAAATTTTTTTATTTTTTTTGTCAGACGCAAGCACGGCTTCCTTCGCATTCTTAATTAGATTTAGTAGTATTTGCAATAATTTTTCTTTATCAATAGTTAAATGACGTTCTGTCTCAAACACGGTAGCGATATTGATATTATTATTATCCATTGCACAACTAATTTTTATAGCGGAATCAATTACATCTGAAATCAAAATTTTTTCGTTCATGGGGTAAACCCCGCTAATTTCTTTCTGAATTTGCACGATATTTTCTATGTGTCGAATATTTATCGACAAATTTTCGATCTCTTTTTGCATTTCAATCGTATCATTATTAAATTTTTCTGCGAAAACCTGTAAATAAGGCGGTATTAATTTCCCTTTTTGATCCGACGTGAGAAAATTAGCAAGGTTATCAAGATTGTCGTTTAACATTTTGGCAGTTTGAATTAAATGGGAAGAAGACGTATTGTCAACAATTTCTTTTATCAAAATTAGCGAAACATTCACGCTATTTAATACATTGCCAATATTGTGTAAGACAGAAGTAGCAATTTCTGACATACCCGCTTGTCTCGCGGTTAATAATAATTTCTTTTGCAATATCTTGAGTTGTTCTTCAGATTTTTTTCTTTCGGAGATATCCATGATGATGCCAGCCAGCGTCCGACATGGCATGGCTTTATCAGCGGGGGCCTGTGCTTCGCCCTTTGCAAACATCCAATAAAAGTTGTCGTCTCTAGAATTTTTTATGCGGAACTCTGCTTCATAACCGCTGCGTTCGCTAAATGCGCGTTCGATTAATTGATTTAAGTTAAATCGATCGTCATCATGAACTTGCGCTAAGATCTCTTCAAATTTTGGGACGGCGATGGTTGGATTAAGTCCAAAAAGACGGTAGGTCTCTTTTGACCACAAGGTTTTATCGTCTATTCTGTCATAGATCCATAATCCAAGGTGTGCTGTGGATTGAGCTTGTTCAAATTTTTCATTTAATTGCAGCATTTCCCGCGAAGAAATTTCCATGGATCTTTCCAGTAAGTAACGTTCTTGTTCAAAATCAAAAAATCCGCGATTAATACGCAATAAAAATTCTTGCCAATCATGTAAGGTGGCAGGCATTTTATCTTGAGCCAGTCCCAACCGTTTTAAAGTCCTGGCGACGAGGTAAAATAAGGTTTCGTCCAAGTCAAGTCCCTTCACTCAGTGATGTTAATGTCATCGTTTGATTGTGTAAATCACACGTTCCTTTGGTGTGCGGAGATAACTCACCATAAGAATAAAAGCCAATTTGCTGAGTGTTGCCTGGGAAAATCTCCAATACAGATTCTGTTTCTTCTTCTGCTCTTTCGCCAAGCAGCAAACGTCTGCCCACACAACTAATTGAAATGAGTAACACGGGATCATTTTTAGGAATAGAAACAGATTCCAAAACAAGTTGGCCTGCTTTGGTTGCGCCAGAAATAAGACGATCAAAATTAGCTCGCATTAATTGCGCGAGATAACCTATTGGCATATCGCCTGCAAATGTCAGTGAATTTTCTTTTTCATCAATTTTTAAAATCGTCCGTACGACTTGTGGCGACGCCGTATCTTTGCGTATAGCAAGGGGAAAAAGCAGTCCGGATGCAGGTAATTCAGAAGCTTTTTCGCCCAGGTATTCCTTGTACAATTGCAGGGCAGGTTTACCATCCAGTTCATAAAGAATATTATTATGGGAACGAGTGATTCGTCTTTCAATGCCAAATATGTCCCATCCGCCGCGGGAACCAAGACCAATCTGGATATGCTCGCCATATAGCCCGAGGGCTGAGATCATGTTTGTTTGAATTTTTCCATTAACAAAAGACCATGTTTTTTGAAATTGATCACCATCACCTGCCAAACCGCCAGTAATGATAATTTTTTTATTGTTAATTGAATTTAATCCGGCTACTAATTCTGAGCCATTGATGTTCAATCCTTCAGAGAGAACAAAGATTCCACGAAGATCATCTTGTTTTAAATGATGGGCAATTTGTGTTCCTACTTCTTTTGATTGCGCTGGTGTGTTTATTGGTATTGAAATCAGTTTAAGTTTTGTTTTTTCAAACTTTACTACTGCAACAGAAATGCTATGGTCGGAAATGAAGGAACCATAGATCTCACCAGCTGTTGAGCAGCCTAAAATTTTGGAATTCGGGAATTTATTAGCAATTTCTTGTAGAGGGTGTGGATCATCCGCAAATTCAGGCGCTGCAAAAATTAAAACAAGCGTATTTTCTGAATCAAGTTGAGGAAGTTGATCGATGGACCATCCCTTGGCTTTTGTAAATTGAAAGGTCTGTAATTTCATGATGAGTTCTTCCAAAAAGTCCTTTCTTAATAGTAACATCTACATGATTTCAATTTGTTAAGCACAAAAGCGTTTCTAGTGCTTTGCTAATAAAATCAATCTACTGTCGAATTGCCTTTTGAACGCCTCTGAGTATAATCGGCCATAAATAATAACAACCGGTAACGTTGTTCATGCTGTTTCAATTTTTATCAGCCAGGTTGTTGTCGAAGAGCCACACGAAGTGGCAAAAACAAGTGTAAGCTGACTTCATCCGAGTTAGCGTTGAAGTTAATGCCGCGCATCAAAACAGTAAATTATTATCGACATGGAGCCAACCAATCAGTTAAGCGAAACTAAGACTGCATCAGGAGATGAATAGTCGATGCAAAGTTGTCAACCACCATTTTGAAAACGAAAATAAAGTACGTTTAAAAAAAGAGAAAATCATGCGTTCACTTAACTATTTATATAATTTAGCGGAAGCGTATATTCTGCAGGCGTATTACTACGAACCTGATGCACTCGATAAGAAAATGATTGCATGGCCTGATATTAAAACTGCAGGGGGTTCTGCGCTAACACGATTCAATGCCAAAAAGGATGTGTGTACTTTTTATAGTGTTAATGATCTTGGTATTGCACTCTTGAATCAGGCATTTAATTTTACGCAATGCTTGTCTAGTTTTCGTTACGGCAAACAGCATGAAAAACCGCATCACCAATGGCATAACAATGAGGCTGAATTTTCCGAAGTTCATCTGCATTTAATTAAAAGCCAATTTTCAGCGCCAGATCCAAAAGAGCAAATTGAGCGAGTAACGCCAGAAGAATTTAAATGTTTTTTTAAAAATTTAAAGAAATTTGAAAGACAAGAAGGTTTATGTAAGGCAGGTCCTGACTCTTGTCTGGTGACCAGAGCGGATTCTGTTGCAATTCTTGCTAGTTACACTGCTTATTACAAAGAGAAATTGGCGTTGAATCAAGAGCGCGAAGAAAAATTGCGGCTTGCTACGCAACAGTTACACGCGGATTTGCAGGAAAAATGTTTGAACGGCGGTAAATCATTCGCCCATGCTTTTGCTAGCACTTTGCTAGATAAATATTTTCAACCTTATATGCAAACTCAGCGAATCGCTCACAGTGCAGCAATATGCGAAAGCTTGAGAAGTCTCCTCACTTTATTAATGACGCAATCGCTGATTAGTACAATGACCGAAACCATGATACGGAATGGATTGAAGCCGGTATTAATGAAATTAGGCGTGAATTTATATGCGGTGGAGCGAATTTTGACAGGGCTGGGAACGGCTGTCGCGTTTGCGCAAAATCCTTTTTCTTTAGTTGATCTGGGGTTGAATGGCGTTGCTGCTGCGACAGGTGAAAATCTGGCTTATCAAATCATACATGCGTTGCCTAAGTTGAAAGCTGAACCGGCGGATAACTCTGTACACAACGAAGCCTCAGTGGCGGGTGAGGTGGGACCAGCAACAGTAAGAAGAAGAAAATTGGGAAGTTAAATGCTCTAATCCCGTCCAGACTGGGCGGGATTAACTATTCGATGATATCGATATTCATACCACCAAATACTTCTTCGACGGTTTCATCGGCTGCATCGGAAAGGTTGAAACCGGTTTCACCAAACCAGCGGCGGATAGCAACCAGTTCGCGGCCGCGCAGAAAGATATAAAAGCCGAGAAAGACAACGTCCGGGTCGGGAGCATTTTCATAAAGAAAGGCATAACGTTCGACGTAAGGCAGGCGTTTTTTTGCTTCCGCTTCCGTGTATTTTGTCAAAATAGAGATAGCTTCTTCCGGTGTCGTAGCCGTTTCACACAATTCCTGAACGTGTTCGTAATCGCGAATGCGTTGTTCTATGATTTGTTCCAGTTCATCTTCTTTAAATAATTCACTGAACCCATGCGGCAAACGTTCATCCGTAGCAAATACTTTATTGATAAAATCGGCATGATGAGCAGTGGCGAGATTGGATTTCAGTACACCATGGAAAAAAGGTACGGCAAGACAAGCACGTTTAAACGAGGGCAGATTTAAATAAAGCTTGCCATCTTTCAGTGTCAGCGTGCCTAAACGTAATGGGTGATCAGGATTTTTTTGATAAGTATCTAAGGATTCAAAGTGTTGATCATCGCATTCTGCTTTCCAGAACCAATTCCACGACGTATTATTTTTTTTCTCGAGACATTGCAATTGATCAAGCGCAGCAACAAGATTGTCTTCTTTTTGCAGCTCGTAAGTGAGTCGAATGGGTTGATAAGCCTCGCCGGTTTCCACCGTAAGAAAAGGCTTTTGCAACCGTTCAAACATGATAGTGATGTCCTGTTAAATTTATTGTAATGATATCACATCGCTTTGCCTGGTCGCGAAGGGCCAGTGTTATTAATTTCAGCTTTGAGATCATTAAGACCTTTTTGAACATTCTGTAATTTGGTTTTATGTTCTTGATTGACTTGTAACAGAGGAATGATTCTGTTTTCGAGGGCGTGTTTAAAGCGTTCGCCTAATTCTTTACTGTCAGGATTTTTGGTATTGAGCATAACGGCTAGCGTGCCAAATTTTTGTACCAAAACATTCAATTCAGAAAATTTGCCTAAAATTTCGTTTAATGATTTTGGAGCTTGTGCCAAGGTGCCGTTGATTTCATCAATTACACCAATCATGGATTTTTTAATGGTATCCACTTCTTCTTTGCCTGGGTTTTTCGGTGTTTGCGCCATGACAATACTCCTCATATCTAGCTTTCTATTTAAATTTATAAGTTAATTATAATCGCTTTTTCTTAGTGATAACTTAAATTCTTTTATACTACGAATCTTTATTTGTTTACAATTTAACCAATACTTGCTACATTTTTCTAACAATTATATAGATAAACTAGGATAGTAATATGAAAAAACACGTTCAATCAACTAATTATCGCAAGGCCGCTGGTTTTACCCTCATTGAAGTGATGGTGGTTGTCGTTATCTTAGGAATTTTAGCAGCAATCATTGTGCCAAAGATCATGAGTCGTCCTGAGCAAGCTCGTGTGGTGAAGGTAAAACAGGATATTCTGGCTATTCAAAGTGCCTTGGATTTATACAAGCTGGATAATGGGATATATCCGACAACTGACCAGGGCTTGCAAGCCTTAGTTAGCAAACCGACTGTTCCTCCCGTGCCGCGTAATTGGAAATCAGATGGTTATTTACAAGAAGTACCGATGGATCCATGGGGTGAGTCTTATCAGTACATCAATGATGATGGCAAACTCAAAATATTTAGCTATGGTCCAAAAGGCAAGGACAGTAATAGCGAAATTGGAAATTGGAACATGAACGAAGCCGCTACTCAGTCATGATAAAAACCCGACGCTCGACACAAGGTTATACCCTGATCGAAATCCTGATCGTGCTTTTTATTATTAGCATTGTGACGACCGTCGGTTTGCTGAGTATTGGCAACAATGATAACCGGCAAATGAAATCCATCGCCAATGAATTGACGCAAATTCTGGTGCTGGCTGAACAACAAGCGATGCTTTCGCCAAAGGTACTGGGTTTGACGGTGAATAAACACGCCTTACAATTCTCAAGCTTGCAATCGGCAGTCAATGGTAAAAAAAATACTTGGCTGCCATTACAGGATTCAGTACTCAAATCTTATAATGTGCCTAACAATATTCAGATCAGCATTAAAGAAAATGATCATGCTGATGAGGAGCAAAAATCACATCCGCAAATTGTGATTTCCACCAATGGCGATATCACGCCATTTACTATTTACGTCGGTAAACAAGGTGAAAAACCTTATTATGCGATTGTGGGTAATGCAGATGGCAGCGTAACGAATGAATCTTTATCTTAAGTGAAGCAGGCAGCTCACTGATGCACAGAAAAAATCAATTAGGTTTAACGCTCATCGAGGTATTAATTGCACTCGCGATTATTGCCATTGCCTTGACTGCTATTATCAAGGCGACCGCACAAACTATCCGCGCAACACAATATCTGCAAAATAAAACGATTGCCATGTGGGTTGGACAGGAAGTGCTGAATGAGGCGCGCTTGAATTTGCTGGTATTGTCCGGTAATGACGATAAAGTGACAAAGCAAACGCAAATGTTAGGTGAAGACTGGTACTGGTCGGCCTCTCAAGAAAGCACGGCAAATTCGAAAATTAAAATTATCAAAGTCGATGTGTTTGACAAGGAACCTGATCAGGATGCAACGCCGCTCGTGAGTTTGGAGACGTATGTTTATCATGCCGAATAAGATGCGCAGCAATCATTCATTGGGTTTTACTTTACTGGAAATTCTAATCGCGCTTTTTATTTTTACCATTTTATCGCTTATTATGGCTTCGGCCTTGCATAATATCATCGATATTAGTGGTGGCACGGCGCGTAATGCACAACGCTTGCGTCAAACCCAAATTGCCTTGCTCCTGATGTCGCGCGATATCGAACAGACTGTTAATCGTCCCATACTGGGTACGAATGGCAAAGAAGAAGCCGCTTTTATTGGTAAACCGACTAATTTTGCATTAACTCGTACCGGGTTTGCTAATCCCATGGGAGAAGCTTTGCAAAGTTCTTTACAACGCACAGGTTATTACTGGAGCGAAGAATCATTATGGCGTAATACATGGACTGTACTCGATCGTGCAGCTGGCTCGCAAGCCCACGCGCGACGTTTATTAACTGACGTTCGTGAAGTGCGTTTTCAATACCTCGATAAAGATGGGCACTTCCATAACGAATGGCCAATAGAAGGGCGAGCGCAAGAACGATTGCCGCGTGCTATTCGAATTCATTTAACGATCTCTAATTGGGGAAAATTAAGTCAACTGTATGTCATACCAAGCCAAAACAGAAAAAACATACCGTCACCGCCTCCTAAAGAATCCTAAAAAACAGGAAGGCATTGCCATTGTGATTGCGCTTTTCATTGTGGCGCTGGTTGCAACGATGGCCTATGTCATGATGGAAAGACTTGCACGGGATACCCGGCAAACGACCCTAATTTTGCGGGATACTCAGGCGGAGCTGTATGCGCAGGGCTCCATAGCCTGGGCGATGGATCAATTAAGCAAGGATTGGATACGACAAAAAAATAACCAATTAATTGATGCAACTCCGATTAAATCCCCTGTCGATGTTAAGCAAGGTTATAAAATTAGCACGACCATTTATGACATGCAGGCACGCTTTAACCTAAATAGGTTAGTCACGCCAGCTGCCCTGCCTGATTTTGAACGGTTGCTGCGCGCGGTCAAACCCGATTTGACGAATGAGCAGGCGCGGGAGATAGCGCAATCGGTTGCCTATTGGTTATCCTTGCAAGCGCCGGATAGCGCGCGCAATCAATATTATGCTGACTTGCCAGTCCCTTATCGTGTCGCTTCCCGTTTAATGGAAAGTGTTAGTGAATTACGACTGGTCAAAGGGATGACACCGGCACTTTTTAATGCTTTGCGGCCGTATATTACAGCCTTGCCGACTAATACCCCGATTAACGTTCAAACCGCTGACCTACCGGTTTTAATGTCTCTCAGTCCAGAGATGACCTTGGCGACGGCGAAAGCCATTGTGGCGATCAGAGCTAAAAATCCATTCGTTACCAAGCAGGCATTTACCAATTCAGATATCGTCAGAAACCGTAATATTAAGGATATTGACGATAAAATCACGCACGTGAGTAGTTATTTTCTAGTGGAAACGGAAGTGAGGATGGATGAGCAGCATTTGGTGATTTTTACCTTACTCGAGCGTACCATGAGTGGGACTAATCCGGTCGTGACTATTTTATGGCAGGCAAAAGGCACTTGGTAATGCAGGCAAAACTGGTTATTTATTTACAAGCAAACCTCAATCCGTGCTGGGCATACGTGGATGCAGATGGCCGCGTTAAAGACGTCATTTATGAAGGCGATCCGGCTTTGCTTGCGGAAGCGGTTATTCATCATGAAGTTATCGTTCTGGTACCAGCTGAAGATGTCTTTGTTACGGTCACGCAAATGCCGAAGATGAATCGCACGCGTTTGCTGCAAGCAGTTCCTTATGCACTGGAAGAGCAATTAATTGATGACGTGGATGAAACACATGTGGCCATCGGTGAGCGCGATGAGCAGGGTAGGCTGCCCGTCGCCGTCGTTTCACATGAAAAAATGCGTGAATGGTTGGCTTTATTGGCTAGTTGGCAGGTACAGGCAGAAAGACTTCTTCCCGCTAGCCTTGCACTGGATGGCGATGAACAAAATTGGCACGCTGGCATCATCAATAACACGGCCTTGGTTAAAACCGGACGCCATCAGGGATTAGGTTGTGATGAAATTAATTTTGCAGCGCTGCTTGATTTAGCTGTGCAAAACGCTACGCCCACACCGCAATCCATTCGCATTTCTAATGCAAGCGATCATGCTTTTATGAATGCGTTATCTTTACCGATAACCATTGAAGAAGAACGTGTATCGCCGCCGCAACTCCTCACCGAGCTTGCTTATAATGCTGCGACGCAGTCATTTAATTTGCTGCAGGGAAATTATGCACTAAAAAAACCAAAGTTCCCGCCGCTAAAAAAACTCTGGAAAGTCACATCCTATCTTGCGATTGCATGGGTGGTTTTATTGTTTTTATACCCACTTATTTCTTATTTTATTTTAAGCCATCGAGTGAGTGCGATCGACGCACAAATCGCAACGATTTATAAGCGGCATTTTCCTGAATCTCGTTCTGTTATTGCACCCAAATTACGCATGGAAGAAAAATTGAATCGTTTGAATGCGCAACTTGGTGCGAATAAGGCATTTACATTGCTAGCTTATCTTGGAAAAGGCATATCAGCTACGCCCAGTATTGTTTTAAAGCGGCTAGATTTTCAGAACAATCAGCTGACGCTAGAATTAACGGCAGCAAACTCAGAAGATTTTTCCACGTTTACCGATTATTTGGCTCAGCAAGGATTGAATGTTAAGCAGCAAAACGCCGATTTAAATGGCGCACACGTTAATGCAACTTTGGTAATTGAGTAAAGACATGAAAGAACATTGGCAGAAATTGCAGGAATGGTGGTCACCACTCGCCGTGCGCGAAAAACGCGCTGTCATGGTGGCTGGTGCGGCATTGGCTCTCTTTATAATTTATGCGGGCATCTGGTCACCGCTGATGAATCAGGCTGATCTAATGCGCAAACGCATTGGTTCAGAACAAAAAAACTTGGTCTGGATGCAGGCTGCAGATAAGTCACTGCAAAAAATAGAAACGCAGACGCGTGCACGCAGCAAAACTATTTCACCGGTGGTCATGTTAACTTTAATGCAAAAGAAAACCGAGCAAGCTGGGCTAGGACAATATATGACGCAGCTTAAACAATCCTCCAGCGATGCAATTAATATTCAGTTTAAAAAAGTTGAATTTGATAAATTATTGGAGATGTTAATAACGACTGCGAAAGAGCAGCCCGTGGAAATTGCCCAACTCTCCATTGCCGCACAAAAACCGGGTTGGGTGGATGCCGATATTATTTTAAAATCTGCTTAGACTTTTTTGAGTGAACGCGAAGGTGACGGGTTTAATTACTTGATATAGCCGGCTTATTGGGCAACTAGACCGGCTTTTTGTTGCGGGCTTGCAGGATACATACCCTTAGAGGCCTGGTTAAAGCGTATATAGCCTAACGCTTTAATAGCAGGTTGATACCCTTTGTCGGCGGAACGTTTAATCCAGAAATAACCAACCTCGGTATCTTGCGCAACACCATAGCCATAATAATACATATAGCCGACCGCATATTGCGCTTCAGCGACGCCGTCACAGGCTAAGGGGAGTAATTCGCGCATCGCTCGGCGATAATAGCCAGCTTCAAAATAACGTTTGCCTTGTTCGAGATGAGACATGGCGGCGGGGGTGATGGTTTGGTGGGGCGGCGTTTTAGTTGTCGCGCAAGCCATGATGATGAGCGACAAGAAGCTGACCAAGAAAGTTTTTATAAACCATTTCATAACTAATCCTCGGTGTTAAGCGGTGGGCGAAATTGTAATTTTTCGCGCGGTAGTGGCAGCTTTTCCAAATGGCCGTTATTTTCCAGAATAACAGTATCACTCGTAATTTCGTAGACTTTTACACCATAAGGCAAGCTATCGCCAACTTGATAAATTTTACTGGGTTGTCCTTCCATCGAGATATAGGCTTTCGAAACACTGCCGCCCTGTTCAGTATTGACCTTCACGATACCGGTGATGCGTAATTGTAAATTGCTAATGGGCATGTCGCCGGTTTTGGAAAAAGCCTTACCAAATAAATGATCATCTGGTATGCGCGCAATTAAATCGCCACTGGATTCACTCGGAGCAACCGCTGTCTGGATAGATGATTGTTGTGATAATAACCAATCACTATGCCATTGCGCGCCAGCAACCAATAATGTCAAAAAAACAAGGGTTGCCATCGCGGCACACACGCCAATCGCACTTTGCTGTTTTAGGACCAAGAAGTTCATTATGTATTTACGTTCGGATATTATTCTGATTATTATAACTTACCCATGGGGATGACGCTATTCGAGGACATATTGATGAGCTATATTGATCGAAATTTGTTACCAGGCGAAACTATCCTGTTTCGAACCAAAAAGCATATCATCATTTTCTTTTTCCCCGTGATCTGGACCTTATTTTGCGTGTATGCAACAAGTTATATGCGTTCTAATTCTTTGCTACAGCAAATTGAGTGGGCTCCCTGGCTGATGGCCCTGGTTTTTTGGGCGTACGTGGGTTTGGAATACAAAACCTCTGAATTTGCGGTCACGAACAAGCGGGTGATGATGCGCGAAGGCTTTTTCAATCGTCACGCGAATGAAATGCGTTTGTCTGCTATCTCCCAAGTCAATGTGGACCAAAGCCTGATTGGGCAGATGTTGAACTATGGGATAGTTTCCATAAATGCCTTTGGCGCCTATGATTCTTATTCGATGATTGCACAACCATTTAAGTTTCAACGATGTGTTAATCTTGAGCTGGATAAGGTGCTAAATACTCAGAAATGAGCGGTTTTTCCGTTGTGATCGCGATTAATCTGGCTCACCTAGCTTTTTTTCTTTAAAATAGCCCATCCCAGCCTAAAACTATTTACTCTAAGAAGGCTTGCCACATGCCCCAGTTAAAAAATGACAGATTATTAAAAACAATCCGCCGCGAACCCGTTGATGTGACACCTGTTTGGATCATGCGTCAGGCGGGTCGTTATTTGCCTGAATACCGTGCGACTCGTCAACGGGCTGGTAGTTTTATGCGTTTATGCAAAACTCCTGAATTGGCGTGTGAAGTAACTCTACAACCGTTAGCGCGTTATCCGTTGGATGCCTCGATTATATTTTCCGATATTTTGACGATTCCAGATGCCATGGGTTTAGGTTTAGAGTTTGTAGAAGGTGAAGGTCCGCGTTTTGCTACGAAGACAGACTCTGCGGCGGCAATTGCCAAGTTGAGTGTGCCTGATTTAGCGAAATTATCTTATGTGTACGATGCTATTCGACTTGTGCAGCATGAATTGGCGGGCAGTGTGCCCCTAATCGGTTTCTGCGGCAGTCCATGGACATTGGCCGCTTATATGATTGAAGGTCAGTCGAAAACGGGTTTTAGCAAAGCACTGACGATGCTTAAGCAAGATCCTGCTTTATTACACAGTTTATTAACCATACTAGCAAAATCCGTTAGCGCCCATTTGAATGCGCAAATTGAAGCGGGCGTGAATGCGGTTATGATTTTTGATACCTGGGGCGGTTTACTGGAGACAGCAGACTATCAGAATTTTTCATTGCACTATATACGGCAAGTGATGGCGGGGCTTATTCGTCATCATCATGAAAGCAAAGTGCCAGTGATTGTTTTTACCAAAGGTGGCGCTCGCTGGCTTGAACAAATAGCAGAAATTGAATGTGATGTGATTGGACTGGATTGGGAAGTGTCATTGCAAGAAGCACGCGCGCGAGTTGGTAATCGTGTTGCCTTACAAGGCAATTTGAATCCTACCTGTTTGCGTTTATCTGGAGAAGAAATTGAACAGGAGACAGCGCGCGTATTACAGTCTTACGGCACGGGCCCAGGTCACATATTTAATTTGGGACACGGTATCACGCCGGATATCGATCCCGAAAAAGTCGCGATATTGATAGACGCCGTGCACAAATTGAGTCAACCGTATCATGCGAACCAGGCAGCAAAACAGGGTATTGGCACATGAAAAAAATGCATTCCGTTATTCGAAGCGCATTGCAATGCGCAGTATTAATTTTATGCCTGATAGGTGCGCCAAGTTTTGCTGAAGGCGTGCCTTTGCCGGAAGACCAAGCCTTCATATTAAATTTGACGGTAACCAAACCAAATCAGATTATGGCAGAGTGGCAAATTGCTCCCGGTTATTATCTTTATAGCAAACGTGTTCGTATTACGATGGATTCCGCTTTAAAGCCAATCGTTAATTATCCGCAGGGTGATTTGAAATATGATCCTGAACGTGGCCGTTTTGAAGCATTTTCGGGAAATCTTTTAATTCCAGTTTTGTTCAATTCGAATGATGCGAATGTGCGTCTCGGTGTTGATTATCAGGGTTGTTCGGAAGGTGGTTTTTGTTATCCGCCAACGCATCGCGAATTTAATATCAATCTGATCAACCGTACAATAACCGAAGATTCGACGACGATGATGCCTTCTGGCGTGACACCGGCTTCCCTGCAATCTCTGCTGACGGATCAAAATAGCGTTCGTCATCTTTTGGATGCGCACCATTTAGGACTCGTGTTGCTAATTTTTGCCTTACTCGGCTTGTTATTGGCATTTACCCCGTGTGTATTGCCGATGGTGCCGATTTTGATGGGAATCATTGTTGGCCAGAAAGAAAAGGTGAGTACTAGAAAAGCATTTTTTCTATCGGGCACGTACGTGCTTGGCTCCGCCATTACCTATGCACTCGCTGGACTGGTGGTGGCTTCATTAGGTAGCACGTTGCAGGTTTGGCTACAAAAACCTTGGATTCTTGGCGTCACCAGCGCTTTATTTGTTTTGCTCGCACTGTCCTTGTTTGGCGTGTATGAGTTGCAGTTGCCTCGTGCAT
>CAYUYG010000005.1:0-14786 GCA_964449125.1 uncultured Coxiellaceae bacterium
CAGTGAAATTTTTAGAAAAATTACGCAATACTTATCCTGACAAAGTTATCATGGCCGGCAATGTCGTGACGGGAGAGATGGTAGAAGAATTAATTTTGTCTGGTGCAGATATTGTAAAAATTGGCATTGGTCCCGGCTCAGTTTGCACGACGCGAGAAAAAACGGGCGTGGGTTACCCGCAACTGTCGGCCATCATTGAATGCGCGGATGCAGCGCAGGGATTGGGCGGTCATGTTTGCGCAGATGGAGGTTGTACGACACCCGGTGATGTCGCAAAAGCATTTGCAGCAGGTGCGGATTTTGTCATGCTCGGCGGTATGTTTGCAGGACACGATGAATGTCTCGGCGAAGTGATCGAAGAAGGCGGTAAAAAATATAAACGTTTTTATGGTATGAGTTCCAGCGAAGCCATGGAACGTCATCATGGTACGGTTGCAGATTATCGCGCAAGCGAAGGCCGATCAGTGAATGTACCGTATCGCGGTCCCGTAAAAAATACCGTACTCGATATTTTAGGCGGCATCCGTTCAACGTGCACTTACGTTGGTGCGCACCGTTTAAAAGAATTATCCAAACGCACAACCTTTATCCGCGTTGCACGGCAATTGAATGAAGTGTTTGTTGCGTATGACGTCGATAAGCACAGATAACATAGAAAGTTTCAGGTTACCTTATCACCCATCCCCGCGCACGCGGGAATGATGTAATTTAGAGCGATTCCTATAATTAATTGCGCCCATTCCAGTATCATCCCCGCGAAAGCGGGGATGATACGAGGGTGCGGGATCCATTCTGAAAATATTTCTGTTCTAAACTAATTCACAGAAAATTAATGGCATCATATTTAGCAAGTGCGAGCGTTGCATGATTAATTTTTGACAAACGATTTAAAAAATATAATTAAATATGCTTAAACTCTAAACAAAAACGAAGATTACATAACATATTTCCGTTAAGTTGCAAACATTGAAGGCCTATCTAATCTAAGCTATCATTCCTCCACTTCGTATCTGAATACACTTGTATTCAAGGACGCGCAGATAGAAGAGAAGCACCAAGCACATTGTGCAAAGGTGACCCCTCCTCCAGAAAAGTGGAGAGGCAAACAAAGGACCAATCCAAAACAATAGGAGAGTGGACTATGTTGAAAAAAATTCTATTTGCAAGCTCAATCATCGCAATTTCTACTGGTGTTGCAATGGCACAGCCAGTTCCTTACATCGGTGCCGGTCTTGGTATCAATGTGAACACGGCTAGCAAAGGCGCAGCAGGTAGCTATCGTGGCATGCCAGTCAATGTATTTGCTGGTTACGGCGGCAACATCGACCAAAACTTTTACCTCGCTGGTGAAATCAATGCTACGTTGACGAATGCTTCGATCAATAACAACGGCATTGTTAAAAGCAACTACGGTTATAGCCTCAGCGTGTTACCAGGCGTGATGTTGAGTGACCACACCATGGCATTCGCTCGTGCAGGTATTGTTCGCACCCGTTTCCAAAAACCAAACAAAATGGTAACTGGCGGCGAACTCGGTGCTGGCTTGCAAACCAGTGTAACGCAGAATGTTGATGTACGCGGTGAATATGATTATGTTTCTTATAAGAAATTCACAAAGGACGGCGTTAGCGTTAACCCACGTTCCGATGCGTTCAATGTTAGCTTGATCTACAAGTTCCAATAGAACTTTCATCTTCGTCCTGTGCCGTGTGGCATGGGACGAGGGTGTTTATCCCCGAATTATTCGTTTATAATTGCACCTTTTCCTGAGGTGTGTGCGTAATGCCATTTATTATTCTGGATCGTGATGGCGTAGTGAATTACGATTCCGACGAATACATTAAAAATCCTGATGAGTGGATACCTATTCCGGGTAGCTTGGATGCGATTGCACAATTAAACCGCCACGGTTTTCAGGTGCTGGTCGCGACTAATCAATCGGGTGTGGCACGCGGTTATTATGATTTAGCCGTGTTGGATTGCATTCACGAAAAATTTATGCAAGAACTCGCCGCAGTGGGTGGTCATGTCGACGAAATTTTTTATTGCCCGCATCATCCCGATGAAAAATGCCCGTGCCGTAAACCGCAACCTGGTTTGCTGTATAAAATTCAGGAAAAATACCCACTCAATTTTGCCGATACTTTTTTTATTGGTGATTCCATCACCGATATACAAGTCGCGCGTCTTGTGGGTTGCAAACCCATTTTAGTACGCACTGGCAAGGGTGAAAAAACCTTGGCTAAGTATCCTGAAGTCACGGATATTCCGCATTTTGATAATTTGTCGCAAGCAGTAGACTATGTTCTTGCTCAACAGAGATAAAACCATGCCAGAAAAATCCTATTCTCAAATCAATCTATTCATTCGCTCTTTGCTGTTCTCGATTTATTCGTTGTCTAGCATCATTGTCTACAGCTTTGTTTGTCTGCTGACTTTTGCTCTACCCTTGCGTGTACGCCACCGTTTTATTCGTGCTTATATGCGCACTTATTTTTTGATGCTGCGTTTTATTTGCCACATTGATTATAAGGTAGACGGAATGGACAATATTCCCAAAAATCGCAGCGGTGTGATTTTGAGTAAACACCAATCGACGTGGGAAACCTTTTTTTTACCGACTATTTTTCATGATCCTGCAGTGATCGCAAAACGTGAACTATTGTGGATTCCTTTTTTTGGCTGGGGTCTCGCTGCGTCCGATCCCATTGCAATTGATCGCAAAAATAAATCCAGTGCCATGCAACAAATTATTGAGAAAGGACGGCGTTGTTTAGAGAGCGGTCGTTTTATTCTGGTGTTTCCAGAAGGAACGCGGGTGCCATACGGTCAAGTTGGACATTATCGTTTGGGCGGTGCGAGTCTGGCCGCTGCAACGGGTTATCCAGTAATTCCCGTTGCGCATAATGCAGGACGTTTTTGGCCGCGCCGCAAATTTATTAAACAGCCTGGTACCGTGCGTGTGGTGATCGGCCCTGTGATTGAAACACAGGGCTTGGAGGCGGAGCAAGTCCTTGAGTTAACCAAGAGTTGGATTGAAGGAACGATGACGCGTATTGACCGCCTCGTCGATGAACCCACCCGTTAATAACTTGCCACGTCGACAGCGAGTAGGATACTCAGTGCATTCAGCGATCACGGAGTCAGGCTCGACGATGGCTTTTAAATCAGGATAGGGAATCAATACGGTTTGCGCACCATTGACATAAGGCGCTACCTGGTACTCATCGAAGGTAATTAACAAACCATCGGGCTTTAAATTCCAATTTTTGAAATTATTGAGTGTGGGTAAGGTCCCTTCCTCGACCATATTTTTGTTTGCTAGATGTTTGCTAAGCGAGTTACGCGCAATAGTCGATAAAACCGTTAGATAATCCGTGTTGGGCGCAAACAGATCTGCCAATTCAAGTTGTTCACCTGTGTCCAAATTAAACGTAATCACGCGATGATAATGATAAGGGTGTGCCATGCTGGCGATAAAACCTTGCATAGTAAAGCGCACACTTATTAAATGATCGCCGCTTGCCTTGATGGCGGAACTATTGTAATCGATAAACAGATTGCTCCGACGTGACGGTTCTTCATTTGGATTATTTCGGTAAGGTTGCATTTCCTTAATTTTGGCACGAAACGCGGCCATTTCTTTTTTAATAAATTTGCGGGTTAAATCATTAAAGCTGGCAATCGCTTCATCATCTTCATTTCCTTCGAGTTGGGGGTAGACGGCTTTTACAGAAATTTTGGGGTTTTGTTCAGTGTAATAACGTTCTGTCGTGATCATGTCCACGTAATCATATAAATGATAAATTTGCGGGAGATCTTTACCGCCATCCTCATTTTCTGCATAAGTAATACACGGCATAAGCACAACAAAATAGATGAACAAACTTAGAATAGCTTTCATGAAAACCTCCATAGCTGCATTTATCTTCAGTCTTGTGCAAGCAATAGTCAATATGGAATATTTCCATTGACTATTTTTTCGAAACCATTATTTTTGGCTAAAAATAATGGGAGAAACAATGAATTCTGAATTAAGAGCAGCGATTGTACGAGGGGACGATTTACGAGAAATTTTAAAGCGTTGTAGTAGTCAAGAAAAATTGGAATTTATGATCTTGCTTAAAAGGATCGATCTTCCTAGCTTTAACGGGATGATTTCACTTATTGATGTAAATATGCATAACGATAATAATGTTACTATTTTGCATTGCATGCTAGGTTCTGAACATTTTAAGGAACGTGTTCAATCGCTATTGCAAGCAGGCGCGAATTTAAATGTTTGTATAAAAGGACTTGAAGGCACGTTATTACATACCATATTGGCGAATGAACGTTTTCAATCCTTTGATGATATTTTAAATAGTGTAACCAAATATGGGCTGAAAATTGATTTTCATTTGCAAGATGGCGAAGGTAAAACGCCTTTAATGCTAGCCGTCAAGGTAATGGCAGGTGGGGCGGTAAAGCATATTCTCAGACTCGATCCCTCCTGCGTGGATGTTTCTGACAATGAAGGACGTACGCCATTACATATTGCGTGTGCATTGGGCCAAGCTTGGATTGTTGAACAATTACTAAATGCGGGTGCCAATATTAACGCACGCGATCATGCTGGCAATACACCTGCTCATTATGCTGTTTTCAATAAAAATGAAGTTCGGCAGTTATTGACCTCTATTTATATTGATCCAAAAAGAGATGCTCATGCACCCTACAATGGTGTTTTATATAATGATACCTCGCCGATTATTATGCCAATTACTGAAGAAACAACAGCCCTTTATCACTTTACTCAGTTTCCAACTATCGAAGTTTTGAAAGGTACTGATAGAGGAAATATTTTAAATAATTTAAAAAATGCAGACGCGGTATTGGAAATGTTAACAAGCAGAAAATATAATTGGTCCCTAAAGGAGCGTATGTACGTTGAAAATAATTTAAATAAATTAGCAGGCAAGTCAATTGCGGAAGATTGTATGGCTGGCCATTTAGCCGTCATGAAAATGCTAGTACGTTATGGGGCGAATATAACGCAAGCTAATCAAGCAGGTGAGAGGCCCGTAACACATTACCAAGATCTCGCCAGTAAAGCTTCTTTAAAATTCGCAAAGACGAAGACCAACGTTGGACGTCTATTTCAGTTACATAACAATAATACAAATGATTCTAGCAATCGAGTGGATGTTGGTGTGTCTAGGCTTACTCGGAGTACATCGTTTTAAATCAGCGCGCGGCACACAAATCTGTTTCGCGCATATCCATCGATTAACATTTCAAATGCCTGAATTTGTTATTAAAAATAAAGTAAGGAAAAAACATGAGTCCTGAATTATTCGCCGCAATTATACATAATAAAGATTTGCGAGAAATTTTAAAACGTTGTAATAGCCAAGAAAAGGCTGAGTTTATGAAAGGGTTTAAAAAATTAACATTAGAAGCCTTTATAAATATTCTTCCCCGTATTGATGTGAATATGCATAACGATGTCAACGCGACTATTCTGCATTATATGTTCGGCACAGACAATTTTATAGAGCGTGTGGAGTTATTATTGCAGGCAGGCGCGAGTTTAAATGTTTGTTTGAGACGGCCAAATTGTGGCACGTTATTACATATATTATTGGCAAATGAATATTTTAAACAATTTTATGATGTTTTAGGTAGTGCTAAACACCAACACCCAATTGATTTTCATTTGCAAGATGGTGAAGGCAAAACGCTTTTGTTGTTAGCAACCAAGGTGATGGCGGGTGAGGCAGTGCGACGTATTTTGGCGCTCAATACCACTTGTGTTGATATTCCTGATAATGAAGGACGTACCCCATTACACATTGCTTGTGCATTGGGACAGACTTGGATTGTTGATCAATTATTAAAAGCTGGCGCCAATATTAATGCCCGCGATCATGCCGGCAATACGCCGGTTCATTTTGCTGCTTTCAACAAAGCTGAGGTTCGACAATTATTGTCGTCTATTCACATTGATCCAAAAAGAGATGTTCATGCGCGCTTTAACGCTTTTGATGTGGATAATGTAACGGCGATTCCTATACCCAATAAGATAGCAAACGAATATAATTTACGGCTCACTACTTCTCCTGCCGATGAGTTGAAAGACACCTCTCTAGGAAACATTACAGTTTGCAAAAAAAATACTGTGCCGCTTCGTGCACTATTGAAAACTAATTTTTTTAATTTATCCGCTACCGAGCAGGCTCATGTCGAAGGTGATTTGCAAAGAATAGCAGGAAAATCAATTGGGAAAGATTGCATGGAGGGTCATTTAGCTGTCATGAAAATGCTGGTGCGTTATGAGGCTGATATAACGCAAGTTAACAAAGCAGGTGACAAGCCCGCCGCGCATTGCCAGGATCCCGATATTAAAGCGTGTTTAAAAGAGGCTGCAGTAGATAACACTATGTTTGGATCTTTATTTAAATTTCAAAAAAATATTACAAAAGATAGCAATAACTTGAGTGCGGGTGCATCTAGCAGGCCTGGTCGAAGTGCATAGTTTAAAACCAGTGAACGTGTACATAAGTTAGTGTTACGTAGCCATTGACTGGCATTTATTTGCATTTCTGTATTTTACTAAAGATTACGTGGAGGATAAAACATGCGTCCTGAATTAGTATTAGCAATTGCGCGGCAACAAGACTTAAGAGCTATTTTACAGCATTGTAATGATGAAGAAATAATGAAATTTATGCTTTTTCTAAGAGAGGCCGATCTGGATGTTTTTGAAAAAATTATTCCACTCTATGATGTCAATATGCGCGCTAGCGATAATTCTACGATTTTACATTACTTGTTGGGTGTGACCCATTTTAATAAGCGAATCAATATATTATTGCGGGCAGGAGCAAGTTTAAATTTTTGCGACCAAGAGACAGGTTGTGGCACGTTATTACACTTGCTATTAGCAAATGAAGAATTTGAAAAATTTAATGATCTGTTAAGCACTGCTGTTGCGTGCAATAATAAAATTGATTTTCATTTACAAGATAGTGAAGGTAAAACGCCTTTGATGCTAGCAGCCAAGGTAATGGCGAGTGGCGCAGTGCGACGTATTCTGGCGCTTAATACTACTTGTGTTGATATTCCGGATAATGAAGGGCGTACGCCATTACACATTGCTTGTGCCTTGGGACAAGCCTGGATTGTTGAGCAGTTATTAAAAGCTGGCGCCAATATTAATGCTCGCGATCATGCCGGTAATACACCTGCTCATTATGCGGTTTTCAATAAAGCTGAGGTTCGACAATTATTGTCTTCTATTCATATTGATCCAAAACGTGATGCGCATGCGCGCTTAAATGCTATCCATGACAGTGAATTTTCAGCTTTGGGTGTGCAAATTGACGCAGCAGAAGTACTAAAATTACGGCTTACTACTTCTCCTGTCGATATGGTCAAAGGCACATCGATAGGAAACATCACAGTTTGTAAAAAAAATAAAGATCCCCTACGCGCAATACTTAAAACTAATTTTTTTAATTTATCAGTAACTCAGCTTGCTCATGTTGAAAATGATTTGCAAAGACAATCAGGAAAATCAATTGGACAAGATTGCATGGCTGGCCATTTAGCCGTCATGAAAATGCTCGTGCGTTGCGGGGCTGATGTAACGCAAGCTAATCAAGCAGGTGACAGACCTATTACGCATTGTCAAGATCAGGATATTAAAGCGTGTTTAAAGGACGCTGCGCGGCGTGCCGCAATGTTTGGATGTTTATTTGAACAGAAAAAAGTGACTGATAGGACTGATAATAATACACCCAGCGCGGCGAGTTCGTTTCCAACGACTAGATTCGGTTAGTAACACCAACACGTGCAGAGCATTAACATGTTTCATGCGCAATTTAAGATTTGATATTAAAATACTACGGGGAAAAATAAAATGCGTGCATCGCATCAAAAAGAATTACAGCCAGAAGAACAGCTATGGAGAGCTATTAAAGATAAGCAATTTTCTCTAATAACAGACTTATTAGAGAGATTTCCAATGATAAGTATCAAAACAAAGGAAAGTTTTTTTTCATATTGTGTAGAAACGCCTGAATATAGTGAAGAAGAACGCAAAAAAATGATCATGATTTTGGTGGGACATACTCCGGAATTATGGGGCTTCGCTGTTAATTATGAGGTTTTTAAGTTATTTATTGATGCGGGTGTCGACGTCAATCTCTCTCCCCCGTATCAATTTACACCGCTCCATCGACTTTTAGCTGCCCCAGATCATTTTTGCGAACGAGCAGAAGCATTAATAAGCCGTGGCGCAAATTTAAATGTTGGTGAGCAATTGTATCGTGGTAGCACTTTATTGCATCTTCTTTTGGCAAATGAAGAGTTCAAATTAACATTAGAAATCATGGCCATTGCAAAAAAACACGGTCAACAAATTGATTTTTCTTTGCGTGACCATGAAGGTAAATCAATCTTACTCATCGCAACCAAAGTTATGGCTATCAGTGTTATCGAACAAATTTTGCAGGAAGATCTTTCCTGTTTGGAAATACGCGACAACGAAGGTCGTACTCCTTTACATATTGCGTGCGCATTAGGTCGGGCGGATATTGTCGACATCTTACTTAAAGCGGGTGCAGACAAAAATGCCTTGGATAATCACAGCAACACACCCTTACATTATGCTGTGTCGAGATTGGAGTTAGTCGAGGGATTATTAGCCTCTATTTCAATTGATCCTAAACGGGATATGAATGCTCGTTTTAATGCGGTGCATATTGGTTCTCGCGAGCCTTTAGTCATGGACAAGGATTTTGCTGAAAAAATGCACCTTGAGACTACTGCTTTTCCTGCGGATAGTTGCAGAGGCACAAACTACATAAATGTATTAAATTGTGTAGACAATGTTACGCCTTTATTTGATTTGCTTGCACAATGTGATTTTTCTATAAGTGAAGCAAAGTTTATAGAAAAGGAAATTGCACATTTGTCTGGTAGAAGCATCGCTGAAAATTGCATGCGTGGCCATCAAGGTGTTTTAAGAAAATTGGGGAAGGCAAGAGTAGATGCGAGTTTGCGTAACGACCTAAAACAAAGTGCGCGTGATGTATCGACCGATCCAAGCTGCAAATTCGCTGTCAAAAAAATGCAAAATGCCAGTGTCAGTAAGTTAGGCAAATTTAGCAGACCTGCGCAGGTACATTGTACTTCTTCGCCTGCGCCCACGTCGGCTTCTTCACCAAGTCAGTCGTCCACAAGAACATAAAAGGGCGTCTGCTAATTATTGATGTTCAGGGTTGCTTCTTTGATTGGCGAAGCTTTGGCTGCCGTAACAACCGGCACCTTGTATTTGGGTTTTAATGATGCGGCCTTGCGGGTTGGCTTCAAAGCCCGCATAACAACTGAGTGTGCCACCGCTGCGACTTGCGGTCATATTGGGATTGGGGCCGGTCACTAAAATAGGCGAGCCATTGGGTGAGAAATGGACGCCCACTTGTGGTGAAGTCGGTGCATTATAAGAGCGGTACGATTCCGTTTTATAAACCAGAAACATATTGCCATTAGGACTAATGACCTTGGTATCGGGCTGGCCCCATTCTTTCATCAGATTCTGCACATTTCCCCCACGCCAACCGTGGACTGTTTGTGTATAATAGTTGGTCGTTAACGAGGTACAGCCGGCGAGTAACAGAACAAGTCCTGAGCAGAAAATGGACCGCATGATGGTATCCTTGTGAGTAAGATATTGTAGCATAAGAAATTTTTGCTGAATTTGAAAGCGGTAGACATGAAACTAGCCTTTTGTTTATACAAATATTTCCCTTTTGGTGGGTTGCAACGCGATTTTTTGCGCATAGCCCAAACTTGTCTTCAACGTGGACATGAGGTGGTGGTTTATACCATGGCCTGGGAAGGAGAAAGTGTGCCAGGTTTGCAGCGACGGCTAATTAAGGCCCGTGGCTGGCAAAATCACACGCGGGCAGAGAATTATGCCAGGCAGGTTAAGGCGGCGCTGGCGACTGAAAAATTTGATTTGGTAGTGGGCTTTAATAAGATGCCGGGTTTGGATGTGTATTACGCCGCTGATGTGTGCTACCAAGCGCGGATGGCTAGCCAGCGTACTTCCTTGCATCGTTATTTGCCGCGCTGTCGGCAATTGGCTGCTTTTGAACGGGCCGTATTTGCCAAAGAAGCGCATACCGATATTTTGCTGATTGCCTCACGCCAGCAACCTGAATTTCAACGCTATTACCAAACACCTTCCACCCGTTTTCATTTATTACCTCCTGGTATTGCAAAAGATCGCATTGCCCCTGCTGATGCGCACGAAAGACGTGCGCGAGTACGCGCCAATTTGCAACTGACAGATAACAGCGCCTTAATATTGATGGTTGGTTCGGGATTTAAAACCAATGGAGTTGACCGTGCGATTACTGCACTGGCTGCGTTGCCCCCTGAATTGCAAACTCATGCGCAGTTGATTGTCATTGGCCAGGACAATGCCGTACCGTTTCAAAAACTAGCACGAAAATTTGGTGTAATAGAGCGCGTACATTTCCTTGGCGGCCGAGCGGATGTGCCAGATTTTTTACTGGCAGCCGACTGTCTTTTGCATCCTGCTTATCATGAAAATACAGGTACGGTATTGCTGGAAGCATTGGTTTCGGGTTTGCCAGTGTTGACCGTCGATGTGTGCGGCTATGCGCAGTATATTCAGACGGCAAAAGCTGGCCAGGTACTGACTTCACCCTTTGAGCAGCTTGCATTAAATAAAGCATTGGAAAGGATGTTATGCTCTTCTGAACAGGCTGCGTGGCGGCAAAACGCATTGATGTTTGCCAAGCAAGCCGATATTTATAGTTTGCCGGAGAAAGCGGCAGATGTGATCGAACAGGCGGGGTTAAAACGTGCAGCTGTATTTGCATAACGACATTAAGCCGTATTTTACTTCCTCAAAGCCGCTGTTTGAGCAATTGATGACGCTCACAGGCGAACGTTTTCGTCATTTGGAAGGCAGGTTAACGCAGCGCGTGTTGATTGGTAATAAGTATTATTTTATCAAACAACATAATGGGATTGGTTGGAAAGAAATAGGTAAGAACTGGCTGCAATTACGTTTACCGGTTGTGTCTGCACGCAATGAGTGGCAAGCAATCGAAGCTCTACGAAATCTCGGTGTTGCTGTACCCAAAATAGCAGCGTATGGACAACGCGGATGGAACCCTGCTAAACGCCAGTCATTTATTTTGATGGAAGAATTAACCCCGATCATCAGCCTGGAAGATTTATGTAAAACCTGGCTGACTCAGCCACCCGCTTGGGCATTAAAACAGAATTTAATAACCGAAGTTGCGCGGATTGCGCGTACCTTGCATCAAAACGGCATCAATCACCGCGATTTTTATATCTGTCATTTTTTATTGGATCTTTCAGCCAATGGGGACCCCAAAGCATTAAAACTGCATTTAATCGATTTGCATCGTGCACAAATTCGCCGTATAACTCCCGAACGCTGGCGTGTAAAGGACTTAGCTGGGTTGTATTTTTCCAGTAAAGAAGCCGGTTTAAGTCAGCGGGATTTGTTTAGGTTTATGAAGAGATATGCTAATAAACCACTGCGTGAAATAATGAAGGAAAGACGTTTTTGGGAAAAGGTAAGGTTACGCGGGGAACGATTATACCGCGACCATCTCAGAGGAATGCCATGCGCCCACAGTTATTAACTTGGAAAGAATTGCTTTCAGAAAGTTTTGCATTTGATTCGCCATTTCGTCTGAATCTTGCAGGCGAGCAGGAATTGGTTGTGGAGCGTGTGTTGCGCATTATTCCACAACGCCGGATGGTGGTATTGGGAAGTTGGCAAGGTCGCGATGTGGTAGCCAAATTATTTTTTGATGTCAAACGTGCGAAACATCATTTTGATAAAGATATCGCCGGCATTCAATTGCTACAAGATCATAAAGTTCCGACGCCACGTATTTATGCGCAAACCTTATCAGATGATCAACATGTCCACGTGTTGATTCTTGAGCATATTGCAGAATCCCAGAATCTGGAAGATGTGTGGTTATCTGCGAAACATCCTGAAGATATCATGCATGTGTTGCGTGCTGCGATTGTCGAATTGGCTACCCAGCATGTATTAGGCGTCGTACAAAAAGATTTACACCTCAAAAATTTTCTCTGTACCGAGAAAGTTATTTATACGCTAGATGGTGCACAAATTGAGTTGGTGCCGCATTTATTGCCCAAAAAACCCAGTATGCAAAACCTCGCCTTATTTTTATCGCAATTTGGCGCAGGCATGGAAGTGTATCAGGAAAAATTATTTCGGTTTTATGCTAAATCGCGAGGGTGGTTGGTAAAACAGGAAGATGTCACGGAAATATTTTTTCTGATCAAAAGCTGGAATGAACAACGCTGGTTACGTTATGCCAAAAAGATTTTTCGCGATTCTACGCATTTTGCGCGTAAGCAGGATTGGACCAGTTTAAGCATGCACAATCGCGCTTATGCGATGCCTGAGTTTCAAGCGTTTTTACAACAGCCGGAAATGGCATTTCTTCATCCTTCCGCCATCTATTTAAAAAACGGTCGTTCTTCAACCGTCATTAAAGTAGAATTGGATGGACGTGAATTAGTTGTGAAACGTTACAATTTAAAAAATAGTTGGCATTTTTTACGCCGTTGTATGCGCCCAACGCGTGCCTATTGTTCCTGGCGCTTGGCTCAGAAATTAAATTTATTTGGCATTTCGACGGCCAAGCCCGTGGCATTTATTGAGAAGCGCATGTTAAACCTGCGCGGTACTTCGTATTACGTCACTGAATATGTGCAAGGTCAGCATGCACAAGATTACTTCGGAAGTTTGAGTGTCAGTGATCTCTCACCGGCCATGATTGAGCGCATCGTGCAATTATTAAAAACGCTAGCTAAAGTGGCGATTACGCACGGTGATTTAAAGGCAACCAATATATTGATCAATGCGGAAGAAAAACCAGTGTTGATTGATTTAGACGGCGCCGTGGAACATCTTTCTTTATCCAGTTTAAATGCTGCCTGGCGCAAAGAAATCAAACGTTTCTTACAAAACTTTCAAGATCAGCCGGTTTTATTAGATCGGTTTAAAACGGAGTTAAGTAGGGAAGACTAGGTAGCCAAGGAGTGATACATGCAGTTACGCAATCCGCAACTTTTTCGCGAAGCTTGTTATATAAATGGAAAATGGCTGCAAGCCGATTCTAAAAAAAACTTTCCTATTGTTAATCCCTACGACGGCCAAACACTTGGCAGTGTGCCTACATGCGGTACTAGCGAAACTCGGGCAGCGATTGAAGCTGCGAATGCGGCCTTTCCTACATGGCAAAACTTGTCAGCCAAAGAGCGTTCAGATGTGATGCTGAAATGGGCGCAATTGATTGCTGAAAACAAAGAAGATCTCGCTCGGTTAATGACGCTGGAAGGCGGTAAACCCATCAATGAAGCGCGCGGCGAAATTGATTATGCTAATGGTTTTATTATCTGGTTTGCTGAGGAAGCCCGTCGGGTGTATGGCGATGTGATTCCATCGAATAAGCGTCACCAAGAATTGTTGGTCATCAAGCAACCGATAGGCGTGGTAGCGGCCATTACCCCATGGAATTTTCCCGCTGCTATGATTACACGTAAAATTGCGCCGGCTTTGGCAGTTGGTTGCACGGTCGTCGTGAAACCCGCGGAAGCAACGCCTTTTACTGCGCTTGCCTTGGCCGTGCTGGCAGAAAAAGCAGGATTGCCCGCTGGCGTGTTAAATATGGTAACGGGTGACCCGAAATTAATTGGTGCGGAAATGACATCCAATCCACTGGTACGAAAATTATCCTTTACTGGTTCAACAGCAGTTGGACGATTATTAATGCAGCAATGCGCACCAACGCTTAAAAAGGTGTCGCTTGAATTAGGCGGTAATGCGCCGTTTATTGTGTTTGATGATGCGGATTTAGATGAAGCTGTGAAAGGCGCGATGGCTTCCAAATTCAGAAATAGCGGCCAAACCTGTGTTTGCGCCAATCGTATTTTGGTACAAGACAGTGTGTATGAAGTATTTGCAGAAAAAATGGTGCAAGCGGTGCGTCAATTAAAAGTTGGCAATGGTTTGCAGGAAGAGGTCACCATTGGTCCACTGATTAATGAGCAAGGAATCAAAAAGGTGCAAGCACATGTGGCTGATGCCACAAAAAAAGGCGCAACCGTTTTATGCGGGGGCAAGGCAGTAGATGGTTTGATGTTTGAACCCACGGTACTTGGTAATGTCAATTCATCCATGTTATTGGCACAAGAAGAAACCTTTGGTCCCGTCGCACCCTTGTTTCGTTTCACGACGGAAGAAGAAGCCATCAAAATGGCAAATGATACTATTTTTGGCTTGGCATCGTATTTTTACAGCCGCTCAATTGATCGAGTTTGGCGAGTTGCAAAAGCCCTTGAGTACGGGATAGTCGGTATTAACGCGGGTATTATTTCTTCTGAAGTGGCGCCGTTCGGTGGCATCAAGCAATCAGGTATGGGTCGCGAAGGCTCAAAATACGGTATCGATGATTATTTAGAAATAAAATATCTGTGCATGGAAACGCACTAAAGGGACGTTTGTGATGAATTTTTCATTTCTAGGATTGACCATCTTTTGCAGTCTTTTTTTGGGTATGTGGATTTGTTTTGAAATAGGACGCCGTTTTAGTGATTCGCAAGAAATGACATCGCCAAAACACCATGGCTTGCCTGTAATTCGTGGTGCAATTTTTGGTTTAATGGCACTATTAGTGGCCTTTACGTTTGCT
>CAYUYG010000005.1:14796-17404 GCA_964449125.1 uncultured Coxiellaceae bacterium
GGTTTACGAGTACCAGCGGAACGGACAAAGTTACCAGCAGATTTTCGCAATTATCTTAATGCACGCCTTGAGTTTTATAAAAATATGAGTGCTAATCAACCCTTGAATAGTGCCATTATGCACCAATCTAAAGCTATTCAAAAAAATATTTGGGGTGATGCTGTTCAGGCTTGTCTATCCGCAAAAAATCCAAGCATTTGTTCCTTATTGTTACCTTCGATTAATAAATTAATTGAAATTGCCGACACTCGTGTGCTGCAAACTAAAATGCATATTTCGGCAATTATTTTTTTTATATTATTAATTGTTGCTTTCGCAACGGCGGTGTTAGCAGGTCATAGTACCGCAGGAAAAGATTTAAGTAGTTCTTTGCATATCCTGGGTTATGCCATTATCATGGCAATCACTATTTATTTGATTATTGATCTCGAATATCCTCGTTTTGGCATGATTAATTTTACTGCTTCTGATGCGGCATTAATTGATATTCGAACCAATATGAGTGATTAATTTTTCTATCATTCGAAGCATTATCCTAATTTTAATCCCGACGGTTGTAAGCTTGTTTCATTTTGTAATTTTGCTTCGGTCAATAAAAGAAGTGCGAGTTGATGAAAGGGGTCAAATGGTATTTTTTTGTGGGTAAAATAATTCAATTTGACTAGCAAGGATGATTCACATTTATTTGGGGCCAGTTGCGCATTAAAATGATTTAATTGTACTGAAAATTGCATAAGCCATCTGTCCATTTCGTCGGAACAATTTTTAGCAAAGAAGCATAATACGTCCAGCGCATCGTAACATTGTAGTAATCGCAGTATTTCACGATTGCCAATAAAAGTGATGTTACCCGTTAATGCTTCGGCAATGAGTGCCAATACAATTTTTTCTTTATCTTCAATCAATCTGCCTTCCCGGTAATAGATTGGGTCAGAAGGCAGCATCAACATCAATTCCTTTTTAATAGCAAGCTGTGTATTTTCACAAGTGTTGATGATTTTTTGCTTAATATTAACAAAATGCAGTTTTACATTGAATTCCACATTGCGTTCAGTTAATTCATGCACGATGGGGGCGAGCAGTTGGTCTTCTTGCGTTTCTTGTTGCCGCTTATCGGCTCCGTTTGCCTTGTATTCAAGCGCAATATTTAAAGTGGTTAGCAAAAAACTATATTCATTTTCTGTTGCAAGTTGGCCTAGTAAAGCAAATTGGCTTAATACACGTCTGAAATTATAATTATCCGGTAACATGGCAATAATTAACGGTAAGAGTAAGTCGGAATTTAATGCTTCGGTACTATGTGCCTTAAACGTGGTATCGAGAATAATTTTCCATGTTTCCAGCATGGAGACTAGTTCGCTGAGTGCATCAAAATAAAGTTTAGCTTGTTCAATCGTTGCAGTATCCGTCATCAATGCCGGTTCAATATGCAAAATTTTCTGTAAATCACTTCCGTTTAACTTAGGTGTTGTCTTAAATTGCGTACCAATAAATTTAATTTGCTGCGCGTTTAATTTAATGTCGGGTAAGCCTGCAATTTTATCGAGTAATTCATGCATGGTAGTACTCCGGTTCAAGGATATAGTTTAGCAACTGTTTAGTTAATAGTCTTGGGTACTTATTTAAGTAAATTAAGAGTAAATTCAATACATAATCATGAAACTCACCTTGGTAGAGCACTAATGGAAACGATCCAATGTGTAGGATATTATTTTTACAGTATTTTTGTACGCTACTAGTCTTATAAAAAACTTTTCTGAGTAAATTGCATGGCAGGACAAATACAAATGTGTTTTTGTAAAAACGCATATTATAAGAATTTGTTATAACCCCTAGATTATAAATGATTTTTATTACACGATATCAATCACCTCAATAACATTTAGTTATCAAATGCTTTGCTATACTTCATATATATAAGACACGAATAATGGTTGGACTAAAATATTAATTTTTATTCATAGTTATTAACTCATTATCACTATTTGATGCCAACAAAATATTGAATAAATAGGGGTATGACTAAGAACTTGCATAAGAGTTTTAGAACATTAATTAAAGGCACGACGCTTTTTATAAAGCGACTAGGTTATTTTGCGTTAATTTTTTGGCTATCTTTCTTTTCAACGATGCTTTGTTATGCGAACCCAGTTTTAAATAATGTCGCATCGGGTAATGTTTCCATCACCCAACCAACTCCCAATTCAACCGTCGTCAATCAAGCTAGTCAAAAAGCGATTATAAATTGGCAAAGTTTTAATATTGGCCATGGACAATCTACGCATTTTCAACAAGTTCAGGGTGGGGTCGCTTTAAATCGTATTAATCCAACGCAGGGTGTTTCACAAATTTATGGTTCACTTACCGCAACGGGAAGAATTATCTTGGTAAATCCTGCCGGCATCTATTTTGGCTCTTCTGCTTATGTCAATGTGGGTGGCTTAATTGCAACCACAGCTAATATTGCCGATCAAAATTTCTTAAACGGTATTTATCAATTTGATAAAGTGCCGGGTTATTCGGGTGCTATTGTTAATGAAGGCCAAATCATTGCGCAAAATGGTTTAATTGCCTTAGTGGCCCCTGGTGTAGTGAACAATGGTATTAT
>CAYUYG010000006.1:0-16388 GCA_964449125.1 uncultured Coxiellaceae bacterium
ACCAAACGCAACCGTCCAGCCATCGGTACTTTTTGTTTATATGGCTTGTTTGGCATGATTGGACTACTTCTTCTCAGTATTTTCATTCCCAGCTTCCGCACTGAAATGGCTAATATGGTATTCAGTGGAATGCTTGTCGTCGTATTTGCCGGCTTGACTGCATATGACACACAAAAAATTAAAAATCAGTTATCGGTCGATAATTCTGGTGCAACGTCTATACACGGCGCGTTGACGCTTTATCTGGATTTTATCAACCTGTTTCTTAACCTACTCACCTTATTTGGAAAACGCAGATAAGATTACATTCTTGGTGGATGCTTACCTCGTCTTGAAGAACGAGCAATAAACGAACGGAAAAAATATGGAAGCACGAAAACGATCATCCAGTTTTAGAGTAATGCGAGAACTACAAAACCCATCCACTTCTAGTCAAATCCTGGCCATCTCCGACCAGGATATTGCAAATAAAAAAGAAATAGGCCAGGGTGCTGTCTCCACCGTTTTTTTGGCTGAGTGGCAAGCGCGACAAGTTGTCGTAAAAACTTTTACAAAAAAAAAACAATCTGCCGTCATCGAATATACCAATGAAAAAAAAATTTACGAAGCCTTGGCGGCAAGCCGTAATGAAGCAGACAAACCTTATACTGTAAAATTATTTGGCTACATCAATCGCCCGACTTACTGCTTGGTAATGGAATATGCAATAAGAGGCTCTTTAGCCAGTCATCTTGATAATACCGAAACCAAGCCTTTTGCGTGGCAAATACGTCGCAATATCATGAAAGACATTGCACGTGGCATCCGTTTTTTACACGGGGAAGGTATCCTTCATCGCGACATTAAAAGTGACAATGTGGTTTTGGACGAAAACATGCGGGCAAAGTTATGTGATTTTAATTACTCCATTCATGAGGTTGAGCAAAAAAAAGCAGAGAAAGTTGGTACAATCGAATACCTCCCTCCCGAAATAGTCTTGGGCCTGCGCCATCGCAAGCAGTCTGATATCTTTAGTTTTTCTCAGCTTATGTGTGAATTGAGCATGTGGAAGCTGCCATTTCAACACGTAATAGATGATGAAGAAGTGCATACCTGCATTCGGACAGGCAAGTTTGATGATATACCCGCTGAAACACCGGCCATCATCGCAAAATTAATCACCCGAGGACGCAAATTAAGACAGTTTGAGCGTCCTTGCATCGAAGAAATGATAAAAGAGCTGGATGCTGATTCCATCCTTAGCCCACCCACTCCGCAATTAAAATAATTGATAACTCCCAGCAGCCTTATTTACAACATTAGGATTAAAAATGAAAGCGCCATTATTTCAGAATAAAATTTATATAAAACGTTCCCCCACTCACGGTTACGGAGTATTTGCCACTAAAGACATCAAAAAAGGTGAAGTCATCGAGAAATGCTACACGATCATTTCCAAGGGTGGTGATAAGAAGTTAGAAGATTATTACTTTGATGCCAACGGTAAATACGCACTGCTGACTGGTTTTGGTATCATTTATAATCATGCCGATGAGCCCAATGCAGATTACAACATAAATTTAAAAACACGCATCACCACGATTGTCGCGGATAGAAAAATTCGTAAAGGCGAAGAAATTTTTGTTTCCTACGGTGACGAATGGTTTGAAAGCCGTAACCTCAAGCGTAAACATGCAAGAAAAACTGAAAAATAAAATTTTATAACACCCCGCTTTAGCGGCGGCAATACTTGATTACCTTCCCCTCTCAGGGGGAGGTGCCGCAAAGGGGCAGATAGAGTATAACAGGCTTGTGGCGAGGCCTTGTCTAAAAAAATTAAACCTATTTAAAAACTTTCTAGACCGGATCGCGCAACGCGTGCAGCAGAACAAAGTATGTTGGGGTGTCGCCGTGAGAATAGTTTTTAAAATTAAAACCATTTCTTTTTCTTGAAAAAAATCAATAGCCCAATAGCACACACCACTAACAATACCAGGGCGCCGAAATAACCATATTTCCAATTTAATTCTGGCATCCAACGAAAATTCATGCCGTAAATACCGGTTATTAATGTCAGAGGTAAAAATATTGCGGCAAAGGCAGTCAATACACGCATGGTTTCATGTAACCGCTGCATCAACATATTTTCAATTTCATCTAACAAACTATTTAACATATCCCTGATGGAATCAGTTTCATGCACCACCATATGACTATGATTGGATAAATTATAAAGTGAAGTGCGACATTGCTCAGACACTACCGCAATACTGCGACCAGAAATACGCATCAATATCTCGCGTGCTGCCATAGTATATCGCTTGATTTTCATTACTTCCTGTTTTACATCCATGACTTCTTTATACATATTGGTTCGTTCTGCACGTACGTCCACATCCATTTTTTCCGCAATAAATTCGAAATCATAAAGGATGCGTGCAAAATCATTGACGATATTATCAAATAATAAAAATACAATAAAACAAGGCGTGCGTGCATAGCGAATTGATTTAGGATAATTATCAATAAACTCTTCAATTGCAGGTAACGTCTCGGAGGCCGCTGTAAAACAATACTTATCGGTCAGATGAATAATTAAATTACCAAAATCAACTTGACGGTTGTGTGGTTCATTATTTAACAAGCATTGGGCCTGAATTGTCAGTGACTCATCACGATCAATTAATTTAGGAATGGGATCCGCTTCATCACATAATTTGGTAACATCGTCAGGGAGATTTAATTTTTTAATCAGGGCATGCAAATGTGGGTGATGTTTTAAATTGCAATGCACCCAATAAATTTTATTTTTATCGTCGTTATCGATGTTGAATTCGGCCATAGACAGATTTTTAAAGCGTAGATTCGCCAAATCAAATTCAACAATTGTCGTAGTGAGTGTCATCATGGCCGCTCTGTCAACCCTGAATAAGCCAATTATACACTGCTCTTAGCCTTGATTATTGTAATGGTTTGATTTTTTAGTTAAATTTACACTAGCACAAGACGTAAGTTGCACTATAATTCAAATAGATCCAGAAAAAAGAGGTAGGAGGAAAAAAATTATGCAATTGCATCGTATTATTTCATCATTGCTGTTTATTGGAGCGATTGGCGTAGCATCACCTAGTATGGCAAAACCAATTAATTTATACGAACAACCTAATGCCAGCAGTAAAATGGTTCAAACAATTGATTCGAGTGCCGGCATTATTACTATTTACACACCAAAAGAAGGTGAATGGGTAAAGGTGGCTGACCCGCGTAACGGCAATGTGGGTTGGATTAAAGCAAGTGATTTGAGTAATAGTAAAATGAGTTTTAATTTTATTACGACAGGCGAAAGTCCACAAGGCTATCAATTTATTCAAATCGGTAACACGCGCTTAACAACTGAGAAAATGCAACAAGCAGTAAAGCAATTTGAAGTGCAGCAACAAAATTTTCAAAAAGAAATGCAGACGATGATGCAAAACATTCTCAGTAATTCACAATGGCGTTTTCCGTTGATCATGCCAGTTGTCATTACACCTGAAAAACCTACGGCTGCACCTACTGCTAAGACAACTGAGGTGAAGCCAACACCGGATAATAAATAAAGCTAAACTTATCCTCTTCATGACATTCTTCGTCCTCATCTCGCGGCCATCCCACTGGATGAGGACGAAACATTATCCTGCACAGCTTTTGTTCTCTATAATATGGATTCTCTTTGCGGAATCATTTCACCTGCAATAGTTCACTCCAGCACGTTGTGTAGCGGGGAGAACATTTATCGCGACGCATTTGCCATTGCCGCTCAATACCTTCCGCACAATAAAAAATAACTTCCTTTGTTTTCATCCTATTAATTTGATCAACCACTTTCATCAATTTAGCGCTTTTTTCTTCATCTTCTTTGATCAGCATATCGTGTTGTTTTAACGTCGCAGACATTAAATCCAGCAAAATAATCCCCACCTTGTGATAGCGATATCCTCGTCGATAAATACCACGGATACCCTGTTTGGCAGCTCCGATGATAGCGCGCGTGTCTGCCGTTGGCCTAACAAAAGGAATGGTCACGCCATTTTCAAACCGTGAAACACCTTCTTGAAAAACGTTCGTTTGCATAAAAACCGCCACTGCACAACACACACTTTTTTGCTTACGCAATTTTTCTGCAGCAATAGCGGCGTAATGACTGACGGCTTCTTCCAACTGTACCAATTCAGTCACGGCTTTCCCAAATGAACGAGAAGAAATAATTTGCTTACGTGGCTGAATCGCCTCCAATGACAAACAGGACACCCCGCGTATTTCACAAATAATTTTTTCTAGCGTAACACTAAAATGAGTACGTAAATATTTTTGATCAGCTTGATATAATTGCAGCGCCGTTATAATACCTAGCTTATTCAAGCCGACTGACAGTCGGCGACCTATTCCCCAAAGTTTATCAACTGGCAATTGTTGCAAAATCAGGAGCAGATTTTTCTCATCCAGAAGGAAAAAACCTGTATTCATTTCACGCTTGGCAACATAGTTAGCAATTTTAGCTAATGTCTTGGTTGCACCTACTCCGATGGAAATAGGAATGCCTACGTATTGTTTTATTTTTTTGCGTAAATTAATTAAATCAGCCAAACTTTTTGCGTCGTGTAAAAATAGAAAAGCTTCGTCAATGGAATAAATTTCCATGTGTGGAAAATCTTGCTTCAACAAACGCATAATGCGCTGCGACATATCCCCGTATAATTCATAATTAGACGAAAACACAGCGATCTGATTGGTTTCGCAAAAAGCTTTCCATTTAAAAAATGGGGCGCCCATCGGCACGCCTAACTGCTTAGCTTCGTTCGAACGCGAAATAATACAGCCATCATTATTGGATAAAACAACGACAGGTTTATTTTCTAATCGGGGTTGAAAAGCACGCTCACATGACACGTAAAAATTATTACAGTCAATCAATGCAAAGCGTGTCATTGTGCATTATGGATAACATAAGTGACCACACCCCAGATAAACACTTCACTTCCTTCTTTCACTTCTATCGGGGCATAAGCAGGATTTTCAGGCATTAAAACGTATTTACCATCAGGCTGTTTATGCAAGGTTTTAACGGTTAATTGTCCATCTATCGCGGCGATAACAATTTTCCCATGCTGCGGTGTAACACTACGGTCAACGACTAAAATATCATTTTCATGTATACCGGCATTGATCATTGAATTACCCGTAGCGCGCACTAAAAAAGTCGCCGCAGGATGTTTAACCAGGTGATCGTTGAGATTTAAGGTTTCAGTTATATAATCTTCAGCTGGCGATGGGAAACCGGCAGCAACCTTAGAACCGTAAAGCGGCAATTGATAAGGGGTGCTCTCCCAAGCTTCAATCGATTTAACCATACTCAGCGGCAAACGCACCGCCTTGGTTGGCTCATCGTATTTCCCCTTGCCTTTCGGCCGTCCGGCTCCTTTTCTAGTCCCGCCCCACGTCATGGCTTTCCCACCTCCTGCTATTGGTATAACCACAATACTTGATTTACGTACCAAAATCAAGTTGGAGGGAGAAGGAAATCTAACTAACCATTGGGATCAAGCAACTGATAACGCTGATCGGACTCGGAATAGGTAAAAATTTGCCCGGTTTTAATGTCAAAAAACCATTGATGGATGGTAAGTTTTTTTTGCTTTACCCTTTCGTTAATCCAGGGAAAAGTTAAGCAATTGCGTTGTGAATGGGTCAGGGCTAATTTTGCATACTCATCCGCATCGCGGGTAACATCCGGCGCCTTGATTAAAGACACCCAATTCGTAATAAAGTCATTCTGCATATCGTTATTCAATAAAGCTTGGATGCCGCCACACTGACTATGTCCTAATAAAATGAGATGTTGGATGTTCAAAAAACAAATGCCAAATTCCAGCGCAGCACTGGTACCGTGATGCGCCTCATCTTTTTCATAAGGTGGAATAATATTTGCCACATTACGCACGACAAACAAATCGCCTGGATCGCATTGAAGTATCAAAGCAGGATCTACTCGAGAATCACAACAAGCCACGACCATGACCTTAGGCTGTTGGCCGTAATGCGAAAGATACTGCATAACAGATTTGTCGCCTGATGCGTATTTTTCTCGAAAAGATTGATAACCTTCTAGTATTTTTAAAAAATTCTTTTCCATGCCCCGTCCTGCCTAGAAACTTATCAAGTTTAGATCATGTATGATCTTATGTCACGCCATCATGCCGGATAAGCGCTTCTGATCAGTCCGTTTTTATTGCCTTCTTCTTGCTTGGCCATTTCCTCTTCGCCTTCTGTTATCCCTATCTCTTCGCTCTTATTGCCTCGACCAAACACAGTCAAGGATGAAGCATAATAGCTTTGCTGCGATGACAATGCTTTTTCTAAATCGGCAATTCTATTTTTTAAGCCTTGTATTTCCAGTACTAGCGCTAAGGTAACGCTATGGCCTTGCTCAAGCAATCCAGTCAATGCAAGAGGCTGGTAAATACTTTCTAATTCATTCAACTTGCAATTGAAACGGTCCGCTTCCCCAGGTTGATTTAACCAATTGCTGATATCTTTATTAGGAAAATCACTGCAGGGACCGTATGTTAACAATAAACGCATTAATTGTATCATTTGAAGAAGAACATGTTGATCACGCATGTGTAATAATTGAAAATGGATTCTAAGAAAGGCCGCATTTAGATCCGACAATGACGAATTCAGTCCGGCAAATATCTCCTGCCCTAATCCATTTATTTGCGCATCTAGTGAAAAAATATTGGACATTAAACGAAAATATTTATAACACTTTTGAATAGAACTATATTCAATTTTTGGTGCAGTTAGTGCAGCTTGAAAATGTGACCAAGCTTTTGACCAGTTATCATTTTTTTTATGTAGTTTACCAAGGGTAATGTGGCAATCGACAAATACCCTCCAGCCAAAGCTTTCCCTTTTTTCAGGTGGTACACTGCCAATCGTTCGTAAAGCTTTTTGACAAGCCTTGCGTTGCTCTTCCACTGACTCAACATACGTGTGCGTATTATATTGATATAAGGCTAAACACATAATAGCCCGGGGCTTTCTTTTATGTTTGGGAATTTTTTTAAGATATTTGATGGCATTTTTATGCAGCATGCGCGATTTTGATTCATCGGCAATATCAACACTTGCATTATTGTAAAAATCCGAAATGTGATATAAATCACGATTGGATCGATTGGTTTTAGAAATTTTCTTTAATTCTTTTGCTGCTCGAAGGTAATAACGAGCTGCTTTTTCATCTTCATGCTGGCTGGCAAAATTCTCTGCTTTTTTTGCAAGTTTTTTAGATTTTTTCCTTATTTCTTTTCTATTTTGCATTGTCTTTACCTTGAAAAAATGAAGACAATGATATTATAAATGGCTGCTCACATGAAACTGATCACGGCGTTCTTTTTTTGACTTGCCAATAGAATGAGGTGACAAGCAGAACTCCTCCTAGCGCCAATATTTCCCAAGTCTTAATCGCTGCAAAAAAATGAGTAAGTCGGATCGATCCATCATAATTTTTATAGAAAAGCGAGAGAATGGTTGCCGATACCATGACTATAAAAATAGGACGAATAATTTGCACACCCTTGTTTATCGTTAGATGCGCACCCAGTTGGCCGCCGATTAATTGTCCCGCTGCCATGCATAAGCCGATACGGTAATCAATATTTTGACCGAAAGCAAAACACACCACGGCAATCAGATTGCTTTTCAAATTAAAAACTTTGGTATAAGCGGTGGCTTTACTAAGATTGTAGCCGAGAAAAAAAGTGAGGGAAAAAAGCCAAAATGACCCCGTTCCTGGACCAAAGAAGCCATCATAAAATCCCAGTCCAAAACCAAAAATGATATAAAAATAAAATTCGCTTAAAATAGGTTTTTTATCTTCTTTACCCATCCTAGGTGTTAGCAAGGTATAGCAAAAAATAATAAGCAATAAAAAAGGAATGATTTGCTTGAGAATTTCACTGCTAATCTGTTGTGCGCAGATCGATCCCGACACTGCGCCCATAAAACCAAATGCCAATCCTTTAAAAACAGTTTTAAAATTAAATAAACCAGCTCGGTAATATTTGCACGTTGCCATCAATGTGCCAATTGCACTTTGTAATTTATTGGTGCCCAAGGCTATATGCGGCGGCACGCCTACTCCTAATAACATAGGCAAGCTAATAATACCGCCGCCGCCAGCAATTGCATCGAGGGTACCCGCAACCAAACCAGTCACAAATAAAACAAATAATATTTGATAGGATAAATGCAGCACGATCGCTTTAAAACCTCATCTAAGCTAGTCGCAGAGTGAATCGATAAACGTAACATTTTGAAAAAAATAATAATATATTTTCCTGGCTATTCTAGCATTTTTGAGTGAGACATGGTAAATTCTTATACACTATTGAGGCGCCACATGACCACTTACCCCACCAAATGGGAACTGTTTGAAATCCTATCCAATACATTCGGTTTATTTGCCGTTTTTGCTTTATTTTTTTTTATTTTTTACATTGATGCGATTGCACTCATTACGCTATTAACTTCATTAGGAATTTACTTTTTCACTTTAATAATACGACTCTCCGTATTATCGAAACGATAACTGTGTTACCCGAATAATCCGTAAATAATTCTTATCTATACCACTCTCAAAGATTAGCGACACTGACTACTGTATTCTTCAATTATTAGAATCAGGGCTAAATGGATCCCCCGCGTGCGCGGGGATGATATGGTACGCGATGATACAGCACAAATCATCACACACCTTAGGGCGAGGTTGTTTGCAATGGTGTTGTCGTTGTTTCACGCGTTGTGGTCGTTTGTGCTGGCGTGGTCGCTTGCGATGGCGTAGTCGTTACGGTCGTTTCACGCGTTGTAGTCGTTTGCGTTCCTGGCGATGCTTGATTCATAGGTACAGCAGGCGCAGCTGGTTGCGGAACAATTGCAGCCGGGGCTGGATAATTGATGGCATACATATAATACCCAAAGAAAATAATCACAAATATAGCCACAATAATAATACCCAGGACTGCAATTGTTTTCTGATAACCCGTTCGCTCGACACGCGCAGGATCATTGGGATCATTGGGATCATTGGGATCACCAGAATCCGGTGTACGATTAGGATTATTCAAATCAGGATTAGTTGAATTACTCATTTTTTTGTCCTTTTAAAATACTTCATTTCTTTTTATATTTCTTTTTAAATACACGCATATCCTTGCCAATTTTTTCTAATTCAGTCTTATCTAACATTTCTTCAACATTAGGAAACAATTTATATTCTTCTTCGTGAGCATGGTGTTCAACAGCTTTTTTGAATTTGGCAAATTTTGCATCCCATTCCTTTTCAGTCATCACCGCATTGAATGATTTAATAGCTTTCTCCGCATGCGCTTCTTCAGATAATAAATGTTTAACTTCGGTTTTTAATTTTTTATTTTTTCTAAAATGGGGATACCATATTTTTTGCTCCATCGTTTCATGACGCACAAGATCCGCGCACAGATCATCAAACATGGATACACGAGTTGTAAAACGATGAGTTTTTTTCTTTATTTCAGCTAATACCTTCCTAACTTTATCATGTTCTTTAACTAAAAAATCAATGGCATTCATGACTTCACTCCTTGTGTGTGATTTTTTATTTAATTAGTATAGCATGGCACTCTTGCGATTTTATTAACTATCAGAACATACTATTATGCTCGATTTTTATTTAAAAACAGGGAATAACTTGCACGATCACGATAATGATGTTGAAATGTTTAGAAAAATATCTTGCTTAATTTTTATATGTTTTTTTTCAAATACCTTTATTCATGCAATTCATTGGGGGCCCATGGATGCAAAAATTATTAATTCAGAGATTTACTTCGTATAATGCCACACAATGTTCATAATGAGCTCAATTTCAAAAATGATGTCACAAGCGTGCACGGCGATTGCAAACAGGAATTTAAGTAAAACCTTACCAACCTATTCCCCGACATCCGGGGGATAGCTATCAAAAAAACATTACCCTAAACCCTCCATGCCGATCCTATCGTTTTATGTTAATCTATTTATATGGAATGGATTTCTATGGAAAATTAAAATGGACACTTTCTCAGATCTTCACACCAAAGATACTTACCTTGATTATATTCGCAATGACGGTGTATTTGTTTTTAGACAACTATTCGACAAACAAACATTGTGCTTAATTGAAAAGGAAGTCTATAAAATACGGGCAATCGTCATGGCAAAGATTGCCAACATGGATCGGCCATTAAAGACTTATTCTGATATCGCTGAAAGAGAACTGGGACGACTTGATTATCGCTGCGGCTTTATTTCCCCTGTTTTTACAGAAATCGCCAAACCCATTGTCCACATTATAAAATCTATCTCACCGTATATAGATTTTAAATATTATTGGGGAGCTATTCCGGCTTTAGGCGGTTCAGGACCAACGCCCTTACATCGCGATGTTTATTCCATCTTAAATACGATGGAAGGCAACGATCTCGATTACCTGGATATCGGCTTGCCTCCGTATTATTTTACTGTATTAATTCCACTCGTTGACATTACCTCAGAAAATGGTCCTACTCAATTTATTAAAGGAAGCCATACCAAATTAATTATTGAAGAAAATCGTGAACCATTGTATTCACCCCTATTATCTCCGGGTGACATTGTTATGTTTGATGGTAGAACATTACATCGTGGATCTGAAAATAAAACAGCCGATGAACGCGTGGTGGCTTATATTACCTTTGTTGCCAATTGGTACCATGATCAAACTTTTGTAACCAATGAATACTTATTTCCCGAATTGTCGATGCCAGGACGCTAGTTAGGTAAATCAAGAGAATCACTTATTTTCTTATATATAAGGTACCATCGTATAACATATATCGTTTGCCACTTTTCGCAGTATAAAAACCTACTTTTGCACCATGCACGCCATCTTTTCCTTTAACACAATAATGTCCATTGGTATAGATAACATCGTATTTAATCATCTCTGGATTTCTAATAACAATATAATCCTGCCTGATCAAAAAAACGGTATGCAGTATTGTACTGTTGATATTGACGCGTTGATAATTACCCTGAAACTCAGGTGGAATGTCGCGACTTGGTTTTTCAAATGGGTAGTTTTTAATAAATTCTGCATAAAATCGTTGCGTGTAATCCGGTACTTTATCAAAATTTTCATATTCCCATTTTTTATAGATGATTGTGTAAGCTTCTTCTTCGCTATTACAAAAAGTTAAGTAGCCTTGCTGATGTTTAGTAGAATACGCCCATATGTTGCAACCACTGAAAGATAAACCCTCGTATCCATAAATAACATCGTCACCAACCAATCTAATTTCAACGGCTAAACCATTTAATAACCTGGGCGAAGCAGCACGCGCTTTTTTTATATCGGTCATGTATTGAAACACAGATTGAGTCAGTAAATTTTCTAGCAGAACTTTCATATCTTTCAGCGTGGTATAAAAACCATTGCTATAACAGAAATAGCCATGATCCAGTATAGCAATGGAAGGATAATCATATTCATCTGAAAGGTCTTGAACATAGACATCCGGGATCATTTTTCTAGAAAACTGGCTGCTCTTTAATTGAAATGGCTCGAGGATATAACGTTGATATAAATCTTCTATTTTTACCGAGAAATTTTTTTCTATAAAATAACCCAGAAATAAAATACCAATTTCAGAGTAATGAAATTTGCAACGATCGGAGTAAACCTGCGTAATTTGCTGCTTACATCTAGCCAGAAAGGTTTTTTCATCCGCGATACAATGGTGTTTAAATGGATTGCCAGCGTCGACACTTTCCAACTCCGCCTCTGCCAAATCGAAGGTATAAGGTAAGCCACTATAATAGGAACACACATCGCGGATAGTAAATTGACTGCCTATCGTGTGTTGAAATAATTTCAAAAATGCACTGGCTTCAGGCTTATCGCAAACGACATCTAGAAAATTATTATCATCTACAAAATCATGTAGAACGTATTTTTCTGATAAAAAAGATAAGACCACGTAAGTGGTCAACAACTTGGTCAAAGAGCCGGCACAATACACTCTGGTTGTATCGCTTGAACCAATTATTTCCATGACTGCACATTCCTTTAGGCTGCAATTGTAACAGAGAGTCATTTATAATGACATTTTAGACTTACCTATAAGGTTTAGCTATGTTTAATCATCCAAAGAAAGTGGAAACAGTAAAACCACAAGCAACTGATGAAGAAATATTGCAGTTTTTAAACGACATTTCCAAGACAGTGAACATCTGGGATAGTATGCATTTTCCTTTGTCTGGGAATAAACCTGATTATGCTTACTTGAAAATCCAGGATCTTAAAAATAAATTTGGTTACCGTTGTCTCGAACGCATCAAAATCAGAGTGGAAGATGCCGACTACCATGGTACTGTCCTGGGTGAACATGCTGGTAAACTACATATCAATCTTGATGTGCGGTTTTACGCGCAAGCGGTTGATATAGGCGATATAACAAGGGATAGCAGCGGGATGACCCAGTTTGACAGCGCGCTGAATTTTGAGCACAAATATCTTGGTTTTTATTTATTAACACATAACCAATATATAAAGGACACGATGAAACTCCATCGATCGGGATTTAATAATAATTTTTGGGCAAAAATGAATAGAAATACCGCCTATATACAAAATTTGCAATACGTAGGAAAAGTGATATGTGAGAAAAAATAAGCCTCTTCTATTTTTCCAAAACCGTTCGCAAATATTGAAATAGAGCTTTTTCAGCACCGGTGTTTTTTTCGGTTTTTCGATCGTGTTGGGCTTTGCGTACTAACTGGCGTAATTGTTGACGGTCAGCTTGCGAATAATCTGCTAAAAATGTCGTTAATATTTCGTCGCCGTGTGTAATTAATTTCTCACGCCACTCTTCCACTAAATGAAACCGTTCGGTAGTTTTTTCGTGAATATATTGTATGCGTTTCAAAGCGAGCTTAATGGACTCAGGATCAAGTTCCCGCATGATTTTACCGATGTACTGTAATTGTCGACGTTTTGCTTCATTTGATTTTAGGGATTTAGCATGCATAAGCGCTTCTATTAGATTATCTGGCAGTGCAATTTTAGCTAATTGCTCCTCGGTCAATTTAAGCAAAGACTCGCCGATTTTTTGCAATTCAAGCATATCGCGTTTACGTTTTCCGCGACTATTTTCATCAGGTTTTTGTGGATCAGCTTGCGGCATTTTAATTCCCCTCTATTTCTGTTTCAGCAAGAATGTCAGCTTGCTCGCGTAGGTTTTGTATTTGCTCCTGCCAATAACGTATTGTATTAAACCAAGGAAAGTTAGCTGGAAAAGCAGGATCTTCCCAGCGTTTTGCGAGCCATGCTGAATAGTGAATCATACGCAGTGCACGCAAGGATTCAATCAAGCGCAACTCACGGTAATCAAAATCATGGAACTCCTGATAACCTTCGAGAATGCAATCTAGCTGCAAACGCGTTTCAGCAAGATTGTCACGCTTGGCGGAAATCAACATCCAGATATCTTGCACAGCAGGGCCCATCAGACAATCGTCCAAATCGACAATATGGGGACCTGTTGTATTCCACAATATATTACCCGGATGGCAGTCACCGTGTAAGCGAATCCGCTTCAGTTGATCTATGCTCTGAAAATGTTCTTCAATTAGCTTCAACGTAGTTTCTACCGTGCTAGTAAAACTATTTTTCAATTCGAGCGGAATAAAATCATGCTCGATTAAATATTGATAAGGTTGATGGCCATAGGTTTGAGCAGTCAATTCCATTCGATGCTGAAAAGGTTTACAAGCACTGACAGCATGCAAGCGCCCTAGAAAACGACCCATCCATTCCAATTGCTCAAGATCATCCAATTCTAAAGCCCTGCCGCCCTGACGTGGAAATAAAGCAAAACGAAAATCCTGATAGGTGTGCAGGGTTTCGCCAAGTGAATTGGCAAGCGGCGCCACCACAGGAATTTCGTGTCGGACCAATTCCGTGGCAAATTCATGCTCCTCGAGAATCGTCTCGTTCCGCCAGCGCGCTGGACGATAAAATTTTGCGATGAGTGGAGATTGCTCCTCAATGCCAACTTGATAAACACGGTTTTCATAGCTGTTCAAGGCCAGTAAGCTGCCAGAACATTGAAAACCAATACTTTCAATAGCATCAAGAATCACATTAGGATCTAAATTGGCAAAAGGTGTCGTGTTCAAGGTAATCACATTTATTGATTTTGCGGCAGTTTAGCATGAATCAGTCGACAGGTGTAGCAAAGCCAACGAGCTACCCGCCACACTGGATTACTTTCAAACATTAGACATTTTCGCAAGCTCGCCTATGAAAAAATGCGCGTTTTTATATCATTCTTCAGGTGAGGTCGAAAGTTAGGGCTGGCTTATCAGCGCTCCTGCTTTGTCACGGTATTACCTAGAATTTAGAGGATAGTTTGAACCAAAGCCAGATTAATGACATTTAAATGGGCAAGTTATCCACCAGTAGAACCAATCCAGCATGATATAATTAAGAATTAAAATAACAAAAAAAATAACACATGCGCAAAAGCATTTATTATTTTTTAATACTATTTCTGCTTATTATCGTAAGCATTCCGTTAATTGACGGCATACTTTTTCAAAAAAATATTGTCAAGTTGGTTGAAACAATCAATCAAGACCATCGCGTCAAAATTGAAATACTAGAATATTATCGTGGATGGTTTTCCTCACAAGCTAAAATCAAAGTTACTTTATCAAGCAAGGATGTAAATTACCTGTCACAAACCACCATGCTAGAATTTCATCCTACTGCTAGCATTAGCTTTATTCTCGAAGAAAAAATAAAACATGGGCCGGTTATTTATGATAACCAAGACCTACAATTTGGTTATGCCAATATTCAAAGCAAATTAATTATCGACCATACTAAAGTGGAATTTATGCGAATCGATATTTTATCTGCGTTTAATAATGTTTGGCGTGGTCGATTTTCAACTTCTCCGTGGCATTTTTCCTTGCCATACATTAATGCATTATCGGTGGAAAGTTTTAATGGTGAGTTTAATCTTCGACTGGGTAAAAAAGGTATCAAACATATTAAAACTAATACGCAACTCGGGCCTATTACCATTGAGTTTAATGATGAAAGCCCTTTTATTAAGCGGATTGTTATTCAAAAAATCAAGAGCGAATACGATGCTGTACATAAACGCAATTATACTTGGTCAGGTCAATCCAGCACGTATACACCTGGCATGATTATCACCACTGTTACTGGAAATGAATTTGTTATCGATAAACTAGTCTCTAATAATACCTTTAGCGCAGCAGGTAATACGCTATATAGCATCAATGTAACCTTATCTATCCAAAATTTAACTTCCCCAACTTACACCATCCCTGCTTTTTCCAGTTTACAAATTATTTTATCCGCCACCAATTTTAACACCAAGAGTCTCACTGATTATTTGAATACTATACAATCAAAATCTCCGACTGAGTTAACAAACATTGATCTAAAAGAAATAGAAACTGTATTAACGAGTATGGTTACGCCTATCAGTCTTATCAAGGGGACTGTGACGTCTGATACATCCTTGGGTTCGTTTACCAGTAGATTCAAAACAATTTTGCCCGATGGCACACCACTGCCAAAAACCGTAGGAGAAATTAGCACGGATTCTGAAACCACTATTGTCATCAAAATGTCGAATTTACTCGTCATGAAATTATTAAGCATTTATGGTGAACAAATTACTGCAACGAATAAGGAACTGGACACGGTGCGTCAGCAAACGATTGCACAAGAAAAAGAAAACTTTAAAAACCAAAACACTTCAAGTCAAACGCCACTGAAACAAGCCCTGGATGGATTAGTCAATCTTAATCGAATTACTTCTGATCTTGCCTTACACATTCTCAGCATGGCAAAACAAAAGCAAACATTAATAACTTTTTCATCTAATTTGGATCAATTAAACTTACCATTTAACATAAAGAATCAATTGAAATTAATTTATCAAATTCAATTAGAAACCACCAAAACTATTACATTAGATAAAAATGATAAACAACTCATGGATGATTTATTATCAATCGGATACTTACGTAAAGAACCAGATAAAGATGAATACAGCAGCAAGATAATTTTCAAAGAAGGGAAAATTTTCATTAGCGGTAGTCCGCTTATAAACTCCCAAGAATAATTTTAAACTTATAAGAATAAGGGTTTTTACCATATTTTAATTTTGCCACCCGCTATGTTTTTGATAAACGATTGTTCAAATAGACGCGTTATAACATATAGGCTTAAAAATCATAATTAACAGACATGCTAAACTGTACTTAAT
>CAYUYG010000007.1:0-16121 GCA_964449125.1 uncultured Coxiellaceae bacterium
AGAAAAATACGATTGGTTTTTTTGTATAAGCAAAAGACGCAAGACTTATTCCTCCGTCTATCCACAATAACCAATGTTTTCCAGTGCCTTGCATCGTATCTTTGATATCTGCATCTGTTCCTGCTAGTAAATCTGCTGCAAAAGAATGTTTTGACATTAAAATTAGTGTGATAAAAAGTCCTGCCATAACAATGATTTTTAAATAGCCATCATTTATAAGTGCAAATTTTCTTGGCAACATGATTTTCATATGATTTCCTTTTAAATTGTTTAAGAGAAGTTTTTGAATGACGTATTGATTTACCCAATTGCGTGTCTTTGCACGGATACGCACTATTACCGCATAGATAGAATTTCGCAGGTTGAATGTGTGTAGCGATTGTTTGATTAACACTGACTTTATGAACTGGTGTCTCGCAGAAATAAATTGTTTTTTGACAACCTGCTAGTAAGCAACCGATTATTAAAAAAACCGGAAAATAATAAGAGAATAATTTTTTAATATTTTTATTTTGTTCATTTTTAATTTTCACTTTGCTCTGTAACACCATTCTATTCTCCTAGAATGTTCTGGCGTCTCCAAAGCAAGCTCATATATACTTGAGCTGGAAACGCTTAGCTTCGTTAGCAATCCAAGGAGTCAGTTCGGATTAGTGGTCTAGCTGGCTCCCATAAATTTCTTTAAATTTCACGTTTAAAATAATCGAATACTTTTTTTTCCTTTAAATAATGAACTAGCATAGTGAATAAAATTCTTGCATCTGACACATTGTATTGTTGCGATAGTTCTCCAATTTTTTTATAACTTTCAGGCGACATCCAAAGTGTCATTGGATAGCCATTGCGATAGCTAGCAATAAAACAAATCTCACTTTTAGAACCTTGAAAGATGTTAAAAAAATACTCAATCATTGAATCGTAAATACTATTCATTTTTTGTAAATTCTCAGAACACCAAACTTTAAAACATTTATACATATCCTTAGGCACTAATATTTGTCGTGAGATCAGTAAATTTGACATGTTTTCATCCACTTAGGTCATTTTCTTATTTAATTATACTAATTATTAGTATCGTAAAATACTAATAATTAGTATTTTATATAAAATAAAACTGTTATAAACATATAAAATACTAATTTCTAGTATCAGTCAACAATAATGTTGAGTATTCGAAGCAAATAATTTATTTTAAAGGTTAAGAACTAGCCGAAATAATGGGGTTTTATTAGATGCATCTATCTCAATCAGCCGGCGGACGGATTCGCTTAGCACGAAACATGATTGGTTTATCCAGGAAAGAAATGCAGGAGCAGTTTTACATAAGTGTAAATACTCTCCAATCTTGGGAATCGGATAAAAACTCTTTAACTACGAACGGAGCCAATAAACTACAAATGGCTTTCGCGCGAGCAGGATTAGTTTGTTCAGAAGAATGGCTTTTAACAGGTAAAGGACAACCTCCAATGCTTCTTCACGACGACATTCAACCCTCATCGGAAATTACGGAAGATCTTTGCATATTAAGGGAACTAGAGGTATTTAAAGCAATAAACCCGGACGCAATCGCTATTCTTATTACAGATAATGGAATGGAACCATTATATGAAATAGGTGATTATGTTGGTGGAAATAAAAAGAAAAAAGATCAGATTTTGGCAATTATCGGACAAAATTGCATTGTTGAAACTATACACGGTGAAACTTTAGTCAGAAAAGTTTTACGTGGTAGTACTGAGCAATTATATACATTAGTCTGCATTAATGCTTATACAGACCAAGAACCGATACTTCCCGATATGAAATTAAACTTTGCTGCAAATATTGTTTGGCATAGAAAAAAAGAGAAATTAAATGAATAATGATAAAAATCTTATATTTAAGAATGAAATATCTGTTCGAATTGACGACATTAATTATGGTAACCATTTGTGCCATACTCGATTTGTAAATTTAATCCATAATTCTAGAGCCCTATTTCTTAAGAAACATAATTTGTCCGAACTAAATTGTTTTGGTTCTGCCTTAATTATGCTCAACTTGGAAATTTACTATAAGAGTCAATGCTTTTTTGACGATACTCTCGAGATTAGCATTTATTTTGATAGCATTGAAAAAGCTACTTTTAAGTTTTTATATTCAGTTTTAAACAAAACTACTGGTAAAATAGCCGCATCACTAAAAACAACGATGGGGTTTTTCAGTATTCAAAACCAATCACTAATGAAGCCACCTGCCGAATTCAAACACTTAATTGATTCGCTTGTTCTAGTGGGGTAACTCAATGCTCACAATCATAAAAAGAAAATTAATAATTGTATCGAATATTAATATAGTGAACCGTTATACAAACGATTCTTGTTTAGATGCCGCTAATATTTATCGAAATTTAGAGCGTAAAATTGGATGCACTTACTTAATCTATATGCATGAAAACTTAATAACCAATGAAAAATCGGTTTATTCTTCTAACTGGGATTGGCAGGATATTTTAATTGGAGAAAGACTAATAAATAATTGCCCTATTTTTCTAGCGGCATTTAAATACTTAGAGCCTAGAGAAACTGGTCATATCTTTGTACCCTGGTACGCAGCTCCTCCTTCTAACAAAGAAGAAAGAAATGTTTGCGGAATGCGTTCTGAGTTTAATATTGCAAATGGTCTTGGTTATGCAGCTAAGGGGCACGGAATTAGAGAGTCGCTCGCATTTGGAGGCGATGCAAAAGATAGCTCTTTCTATAAAAATTTTATTGTAACCCCCAACCTTTTTACCGAAACACTTAAACAAATGCGATTAGGGGTATTACTAAAAAATCACTACAATAAAAAAATATCAGACCTGATTAACACTAAACAATAAACTTAAATGGTTAAGCCGCCGTCAATAACAAACGATGTTCCCGTGATAAAAGATGACTCATCGGAGAATAGGTAAATAACAGCATCCGCTATTTCTTCCGGTTTAGCCATTCGCCCTATAGGCTGGCAAGCTTCGAATCTTCGCTTTAACTTTGGATTTTCTTTACAAATAGCGTCAATCATTGGGGTTTCAACAAATGCTGGACATAATGCATTGACTCGTATGTGTTGCTTTGCATATTCCAATGCTACTGATTTTGTTAAGCCAATGATAGCAAACTTACTTGCCGCATAAGCTGACATGCCAAAGCCATTTCCTACCAATCCCGACGTTGAGGACATATTGAGAATATTACCTTTTCCATTAGCTAACATGGGCTTAATAACTTTCTTCATGCAATACCAAATACCTTTTAAATTTGTATCTATTACACCATCCCAATTTTCTTCTGTTGATTCATCAAAAGACGCAATTTGTCCATCAATGCCCGCGTTATTAAACAAACAATCTATAGATCCCATTTGGGACAATGCTGAGTCGAACAAATTATCGACTTCATTTTTATTTGTTACATCGCACTTAATAAAAACTGCTTTTCCATGATTATTAGTAATTTCCTGGATGACAGCTTCGCCCTTTACTTTATCTCGGCCACATAATATAAGGTTGGCCCCATTTTCAGCGAGCTTAATAGCAGATATTTTTCCGATACCAGAGGTAGCGCCTGTAACAACAATATTTTTTCCACTTAATCTTTTCACAATCGATTTCCTCTCATAAACCTTAACTAAACTTCTAGTCCCGCAAACGTCCGTTATTATCCCGTAAATGTCCTATTTATCAATCCCGCAAACGTCTTACTTACTTATTTTTTAGAAAAGCATCAAAGTCTAATATTCTTAAGTGCTTGTCTTTTATAAACATATTAAAAACAGCTTTGACGCTCTTATTTTTGAGTCCCTGTTTTTTATAGCGAGTTAGGATATATGGATCGCAATTCTGTTCGAATTGAAGAAACACTTTATTTTTTTTTGTTGCAGTTAATTCTTCTACAAATTTATCTATTTTATCATTAACATAACTATTATAAGACTCTTGTTCTTCCTGGATTTTTCTCTTTTCTTTTAGTTCATCTTCTATACGCTGCTGCTGATTTATAACTATTAAATCTCTACTTGATTTACTTTTTTTGTAATCCCGTTTTAGGGCATCTATCAGATAAGCCGCAAGATCACGAATTTTACCTTGTTTAAAGTTTGCGGAGGATTTTACAAGAACAATCTTTTCTTTAATGAATTCCGCTTCGTATTCGACTAAAATCTTTTCTCCGTATTCTAAAGAGAGGCCGAATTCTTCACTCAATATTTTCATGATTTCAGCGTTAACAGAACCATTAAAATGTTCTACGTGAATCATTTCTGTTTGTTTCATGTCTAATTTAAATCGGATACTTACTGGCTTCCGATTTAAACGTTTAATTTCAGGCACGATAGTTAAAGGAGTGTGTTGATTTACTTCCTTTAAAGCTATATCAAGTACTCTCTTCTTAAAGTCGCAATAAGCTAAATATTTATTATCTGGAATACCCATTAATTTTCTAAATGTTCCAAGAGGTAGCCAAGAAGTATTATTTAACCCTTGAAATCTAATACAATTCTCATATAACGCCAATCCATAGCCTGACTTAAATTGTGTCATAACATGCAAATCTATCTTTCCATACATCTCGGGACGATAAAGCAGTTCACGCATTACAGAGCTAAATTCATATGTGCATATCCCCTTCTCTATTTTAGCAGCTGCAATAATTGAACTAGCACTCCACTTGGTCAAATCATTATTCGTGTGATCTAACACGTTCCATTCAACCGCGGTAGTAATGAGTCCTAACAATGAATTTTTTAATTTTTTTGTGTCGTTGCTATCGTAACCTATTAATTCTGATAAATACTTAACAGGAATTTCATACTCTGATTTTTTTATCAAATCATCATAAGCATTGAATAAAAGAGCATTAAATATTTTACGTTGTACAAGAGAGATATTATTTGAGCAGTGTATTGCATTAACGTGCTTCTTAATTTCTACAAAATTAGCAGTCTTTTTCTTGGGCAATGCCATGACAAATTCCTTGTCTACTCTACGTATTAACAGTAAATCCGGACGTCCGGATTACTCTAAAGACAAATCCGGACGTCCGGATTTATCTCTCTCAATCTCAATTTCTTTACGTAAGCGTTCACATAAAGCATCGAAATCAAGCATTCGAAGCAATGTTTTTTGAAATTGAATGCAAGGATTTCCCTTATGATCAACTTTAAAAGTAAATAACTTTTTACCGTCTTGTGAAAGAATATTCTTACTTATGCTTGTAGCAACGTCAGATTTATTGGCTTCATCTTGCAATAACTTTTCTAGCTTTGCTGGGGTAGATATTGATTTGCCTATTTCTGGGGCAATTTTAACCATTTTCTTCAAAACCGATTTATCTTCATTTAATAAACGGACAATTTTTTGAGCCATATACACTGGTAAACTATGTATATTTGGTATTAAACAAATAATTTCACTGGGGATTTTAGTGTAAGCCATTAACTCATTTAATGAAGATGTCGATAATCGTAGCTTATGTGCAAGCTCTTTTTCTGAGCTAAAAGCATTATCGTTGATTAACTTCTTATAAAGTATAGCGTTAGAATAGTTACTAACATTATTTCTAAATTTATTTTCAGCATCTTGGCAAGAAATTGCTTCTTGGATACTTAGTGAATCCTTTTTAATAACAAGAAAAGGAATACTAAGTTGCATGCAAGCGAGATGTCTTCTTCTGCCAAAAATTATCTGGTATTTAATTCCATCGTGAGGATATGGATGGGATCGGATTAGTGCTGGTTGAAGCTGAGTATTCTCTTTTATAGAATTAACTAATTCTACCATATCCCCCATTTCATCTGCGGAACGATTAGCATATTCCCAAGGTTCACATTCTTTTGGATCGATTAATACTAACTCATTTTCTTTAAATTCAATTCCTGACTGAGTACGGAAATAAGAAGAACCACTTGTCTTTAACCTTTCAAGTCCAACATGTTGCAAGCCATGATCGGTCGTTTCACTAGAATCAACTTTCTTAATTTGGCCAGTTTTAACTAACATTCCTAAAGGCCCTGAGCTATGCACGTTTTTTTTGCTGTTATCCATTTATGACTTCCTCCAATTCTTCTCTTTCAATTTTTTGAGATTGACGAGCCCAAATATCTTTAAAATGATTAATTATTTCCAAGTTCACATCATCTAAATGTTGTATTGCCCTTCTATAAGCCTCTCTACTTCCCCGAGGTTTTGAAACATCATATATTGTTCCAATTTCATTAGCCGCCTTAGAAACCTCAATAGTGTCGCACATATGATTTGACAAGATATATCGTCCAAACTGTTCTCTCATCATATTTTCCATTTGCATAGCTTCGTTATTGCCGCTATGTTTTGAAATTAAAATACGTCAGTATTGAAGTTTTTTACCTTTAAGTTCACCGAATAGATTTTTTAGAGTAGCTGTATACATGATGAAGCTTGAATAATCACCCATACTTGGTGGAATTGGAATAATCATCCCATCACAAGCGATAATTGCATTTAACGTAAGTATTCCTAAATTTGGCCCACAATCTATTAAAATTACATCATAATTGTCTTTAATTTTCGTTAAAGCTTGGTTAAGTCTATTGAAAGGAGATCCTAAAGTTTCTTGGTTATTTTCATTGGTATTAGGTAGTAATAGATCGCAATCTTGGATAGCTAGGTTTGCTGGGATAATGTCAAAACCATCAAAATGAGTTTTAAGCACAATATCGGAAATTTTTTCAGGATCAATCACTAAAGAGTTTGTTATTGTATCTTCGTAACGTAATTCTAAGTCAGGAATTAAGCCACAACTGAGTAAAGTTGCTGTGCCTTGACCATCGAAGTCTAATAAAAGAGCTTTCATCCCTGAAATAGCAATTTTTTTGCCTAAATCCACTGCGGTTTGGGTTTTTCCTACACCGCCTTTTAAATTTGAAACAGCAATTGTCAAAGGTTTGGAACCCAATGGTCGTTTATAACGGGTATTAGCATGATTTCTAAGTATGTTAATTGCTTCAAGTGTAAATTTTTTTACCTTCCTATTGCCTTCGCTTATTTCAATAACGATGCCAGGGATATTAGGATATGTTTCTAAAAGTTTACGGAAGGTTGGATTTGATACACCCACCATTTGAGCAGCATCTATAGCGCCCCAAGTACGTGGTTTTTTTCTATCGTCCGGATTGGTGATATAATTTCTCAGCGTTAAAAGCATTTGATTACCAGCGCTGTAGAATTTCTCCATAAGCTTTTCTGGTTCATCAGTTCCATAAGGAGCTATTGCTTGATCTAGCATTGTGAGTCCCTTTCAATTAATTATGGTAATTTCAATTAAATTAAAATTTATCCTTATTTTAGTGAAACTGCAATAGATGTGTATAGTTTTAATAAAAAAATAAAACACAACAGTGTTTCTTTATTTATTTTAGTTTATATTGTTGTTTAGCGACGAAAATAAGTTGTTAATTCATAGTAATAACTATCGTAACTAAGACGTTTGCGGGAAAGGGTAAGACGTTTGCAGGATTTTAAAAGACATTTACGGGATTAAAGCAGACGTCTACAGGAAATAAGAAAAGTTGTAGCCAGACGTATGCGGGAGAAAGTAGGACATCTGCGGGATTACAAAAAACGGAGAAGTTATGTCAGGCGTAGAATTAAAAGGCTTGAAAGGTTTACTGGGATTAGACAGTTTAATCCAAGATTCAAAAGATGATAGCCAAAAACAAACCATTTCTAGACTAAGTGTTGATATTTTATCTTCAGGTAAATATCAACCAAGAACTGAGATAGATGATCAATCAATACTTGAGCTTGCTGCATCTATTAAATCCCAAGGAATTATTCAGCCACTTATCGTCAGAAATATAGATAAGGATCAATTTGAAATTATTGCAGGTGAGCGCCGTTGGCGAGCTGCAATAATTGCTGGGCTTCAATATGTTCCTGCGATTGTGCGTAATGTCACAGATGAAACTGCATTAGCCTTTGCCTTAATTGAAAATATACAAAGACAGGCTTTGAATCCAATCGATGAAGCCTTCGCGTTAATCCGTTTAAAAGAAGAGTTTTCTATGACACATGAACAAATTGCTGAACGAGTAGGTCGCTCTCGCTCAGCAGTAACTAATTTAATTAGGTTACTTACACTGCAAGAAGAAGTTAGAGATTTGCTCAAGGTAGGCAAAATTGAAATGGGCCATGCTAGAGCCCTTTTAGCATTGGATACAAATTTACAATTAATGGCAGCCGAGACAATTATTTTAAAAAGAATGTCAGTTAGAGAAACAGAAAAGATGGTGCACAAAATTAAATCAGCCCCGACTATTAATCCTTGTCCAAAAGATAATCCACTCGATGAAAAAGTTCACGGCTGGATTAATGAACTAACTCAACGTCTATCATCAAATGTAAAAATTCATTTAAATTCAAAAGGAGAGGGGAAGATCATAATTCAAGTTAATTCGCCTGATGAAATAGAATGGTTGATAGAAAAGATTAATTAGTTAAAAAACTCATATAGCAAACCAACATTTTCATTACCTAATCAAAATTCATATTGATCGTTCACCTCGTGTTCACCTATTCTAAAAGTAAGTAAATGATGGGTGAATGAACATGACTAATTTCCAAGAAAATCTGTACAAATTTATTACAGACTATTTGAGTCAATATGACGCTTCACCATCTTTTGCAGAACTCACTCAAGCAATGGGCATTAGTCCACGTTCTAAAAGTTTAATTACTAAAACTCTTCGTGCATTAGAAAAAGATGGAAGGCTTGTTCTGACTAAAAAAGGGAGGCGCCTTTTAATATCACTTCGGAATAAACATATGCCTTTATTGGGCCGGATCTCAGCTGGAACGCCTATAGAAGCTATTTCTGAAACGCAGTTTATTGATGTAAATAGTTTGTTTCCAGGATTGGATCGATTTGCCCTCCAAGTAAAAGGAACTTCAATGATTGATGAAGGTATCCTGGATGGAGACATTATTATTTGCAGAAAAGCTGATGCCGCTAATGAGGGCGATATAGTCGTCGCATTAATTGACCAAGACAATACCACATTGAAAAAAGTCTCATATAAAGTGAAAGGGCTAATTACTCTTATTCCCGCGAATATTGCATTAAAACCCAGGGCATACTCCCCAGAAAGGATCCGTATTCAAGGAGTTTATATTGGTTTAGTGCGTTCAAATGCATGAGGCAAATAATATGCTTTCTGTGGAAAATGCAAAAATCGAAAAGCTTTGGCCGCGTGCCATTATTCTCATCGACATGAATGCGTTCTTTGCATCTGTTGAACAGCTTGATCATCCAGAATGGCGGGGTAGAGCGCTGGCAGTGACCAATGGAAAGCAAGGTACCTGTATCATCACTAGTTCCTATGAAGCTCGCTCGTATGGCATTAAAACCGGCATGCGTCTTAGAGAAGCCAAACGTTTATGTAAACACCTAATACAAGTACCAGCAAGACCTGAGAGATACGTTGAAATCTCGCGCGCCATCATGGGGGCCCTTATCAGCTTGACCCCAGATGTTGAGGTTTTCTCTGTTGATGAAGCATTCCTGGATGTGACTAATTGCCAGCTATTACATGGGACGCCCGAAAAAATGGCATTAATGGCAAAACAATTAGTCTATGAAGCTTCGGGGTTACTTTGCTCCGTTGGAGTCAGCGGAGACAAAACGACGGCAAAATATGCCGCTAAATTAGAAAAACCAGATGGCCTAGTTTCAATTCCGCCCTGGGAAGCTAAAGAGAGATTGAGATTTGTAAATGTTACCGAGTTAAGTGGCATCAAATCGGGAATAGGGGGCTTTCTTCAAAAACATGGAGCAACTAGATGTGGCGAAGTTGAGAAAATTCCGATTAGTATTTTAGCCAAACGATTTGGCAATATAGGTCGGCGAATTTGGTATATGTGCCAGGGCGCGGATCCAGATCCTGTGCATACGATGGTTGCTAATCCAAAATCAATGGGACATGGCAAAGTTATGCCGCCAAATACAACTAACGAAGCAATAATAGAAGCCTTCTTGATGCATATGTGTGAAAAATTGGGAGCGAGGTTACGAGAGCATCAATTTCGCGCACAACATTTTTTTGCTGGGTTATTAAATCATGATCTAGGTTGGTTTGGCTCAAGAGGTAAAAGTATTCAGCCTATTAATGACAGTAAAGAAATTTTTCGCCTCGCTTCTTTTATCATCCATCAACATTGGAACGGAGAACCAGTTAGTCAAGTTCAGGTGACTGCACTTGATCCGAGCGGGGAGGGCTACCAAACGGATTTTTTTATCAACATCGATAATAAACGCGAATTACTCTATAACGAATTGGATAACATTAACAATCGATTTGGGGAATTTACAATTGCACCTGCTCCGATGCTATATCGATCCGAAATGCCAAATGTAATAGCACCGGCATGGAAGCCTTATGGCCATCGTCAAACTATTTGATGAGGTGAATAATGTCAGAAGCCGTCATTTTTACTTATCAAAATATAAAACACACCATTTCGTTTCGCCAAGGAAATGCATTATTGCCAATTAAAATTAAAAGTGGAGAAACAAGGTTAGTAACTTGGGGACGAAGAGAGCACGAAAATAGCGAAATGCCTTTGGGCGGCTGGGCGAGATTAAATAGCATCAAAAATGAGAAAGACAATCGCTGGCATTTATACTTACCTAAACCGGTACAAATTCTTGTCGATAGATTCATGGAAAAAGATTATGAAGGTCGTTCCTGTTGGTATGATGTTACAAAGGGAAAATGTCTTCAAGGATTGCTTGCCCATGAAGAGAATGAATATAGGGTTTATATTGTAACCATTGATCCAGAAGACTTAATGATCAATCACTATCGTTGGCCACATATTATTACGCGTGCAATACCGAGTGTGACGAAATAAATTTAAGTTTTATGATTTTCTGGTTTTGCTTCTTCGAAATAAGGAAGCGAACAGCAATGTTCGTAGATATGATTCAATGTTGGATAATTCTTCATCGAAAAATTAAATCGGTGTGCATTATAAATTTGTGGGATCAAACAAATATCTGCGAAGGTAGGATACTCACCCCAGCAAAAAAGACGCTTTTGATTATCGTTCAAATTGCTTTCTAACGCATCAAAGCCTTGTTTTAGCCATGTATAATACCAGTCACTTATTTGAGTTTCTGTTAACATTAAATTAGTACGCAAGTAGTGCACGACACTCGAATTATTCATCACTGGATGCATGTCGCTTATAATAATCTGGGATAAATAACGCACCCAAGCACGATCTTGAATATTATCTGGTAATAGCGGTGGGGTAGGGTATTTCTCTTCAAGATATTCAAGAATTGCTGAAGACTGACCAAATTCAAATCCTTCATCTTCAAGTGCAGGCACGCGGCCATGTTTATTATGTCTCAGGTATTCATTACTTAATTGTTTGTGCTGGCTAAGATCAACTGCAACTAATGTACAATCAATTTTCTTATAGTTAAGAGCAATGCGTATGCGATAGGACGCCGTTGATTGATAAAAATGATATAGCTTCATTAATGAGATCTCTTGTATCCACAAAAAGTATTATCACCTAAATCTAGCGTTAAGATCTAATGACGTGTCTTACCTTGCTGTATTTCATTCCTTCGAGCCTTGCTCACATTGAGGCAACTACTAGTTTAGTTCTGATAATGGTGATTGTCAGTGTGGCTTCTTAGGTTGAGTATTTGATTCTGAATATAGAGCCCATTCTTAAAGTGGGCGTCTATTCTTATCCGCCAGTCAAATTGGTTAAAAAATGTCATAAATGTTCGTATTTGATCATAAATCTGAGTATAGCTTTGTGAAATTTCCTTATTGATAACAATAGATTTTCAAATGACACTTGAAGATATAGAACTTAATGAATGTATTGTAAAATGATAGACATGGATTGGACAAAAGGGATTAGGGCTTGTCAAATAGAACTTTTAAATTAGGATCTACAAAGCATTTTATCCTAAAAATATTTTTACTGTTGTCTATGAATGTTACTTTTGTAGCGGCAGCTTATTCATCAAACCTCAGTGAGTTTATCAATCAAACGGTAGAGAATAACCCAGCTATTCAGGCAGCTAAATCAAATGTATTAGCAGCAAGAGCACGTGAAAATGCATCGGGTCAACCTCTTTATAACCCTGAGCTAGTCGCCGAAAAACAAAATGCAATAGAAGATACCGAGCTGGTTGGAATAAACCAAACGTTTGATTGGGCTAATAAACGGGAAGCTCGACGTAATGTTGGTACAGCCAATGTCTACGTTGCTCAGGCAGAACTCGATAATTTGCGTCAGCAGCTTTCATCATCCATTTTAAGTTCATTAGCTAAATATCAGGCCGAACAAAAAATAGTAAGTTTAGCAAAAGAGAGGACTGCATTATTACAGCAGTTTTTATCAATTTCTAAGAAACGCTATTCCAGCGGTGATATTGCGAGGGTAGATTTAGATTTAGCACAGCTGGCGCTCTCTGAAGCCCTTGCTCAAGAAGCAGGTGCGGAAGTAAACATGAATCAATCGTTGCAAACTTTGCGAGCAATAACTGGGTTTAGTCAAATGAGCTGGCCCAATTTAGCAAATGCTTTACCAGTACTTTCGCAAGCTAATATCAATATGGAAAAACTTATGAGTCAATTACCTGCACTTTTAGTATTAACTCATAAATATCAGTCAGCTCTCGCTCGCATTAAGGTTGCGGAACGTGATCGCTATCCTGATCCAACCATTGGCATACAAGGTGGACGCCAAATGGAAGGAAGCGAAAAAAAAGGCTTAGTTGGTGTGACAATAGGGATCCCATTATTTGTTCGAAATCCCTATCGAGCTGAAGTTGATGCGGCAAACTATGACGCAATAGAAGCAGAAGGAAAACGTGCAGATATCGCTCGTCAAGTGCGGGCTGAAATCAAAAGTAGTGCGGAGCGTTATCAAACCCTTTTTCGTGCTGTACAGCAATGGCAACAAACATCAGCTCAACCACTAAGCGATGGTATGGTACTAACGGAGCGATTATGGCAAGCGGGTGAAATTACCACAACAGATTATGTGGTTCAGTTAAAACAACGAATTGATAGCCAAATTGCGGGTGTGGATTTAAAGAGCCGTGCTTGGCAAGCTTGGGCAGAATGGTTAAGCGCGTCAGGGCAAGTCGAAACTTGGCTGCAAATAAGGCATTTTTCATCAGGAGAATTTAAGTGAGTCTAGGATTTAAAGCCAAATGTATTGCCATACTTGTTGTTTTAGAGCTAACTGTCTCGCCATATTGTTTTTCTGAAACTAAAATTGATATTTCAGAAAAAAATATTATTAGCTTAGATGCGGCTTCTATTAAAATGGCTGATATTCAAGTGACGCAATTAGAGCCACGAGTATTGCCTTATCTGATTTCAGCACCTGGTGAAGTAATTCCGAATTCCAACCTCACTACTAAGGTTACTACACGCGTTCCCGCTCAAGTTATTCAGCGATATGTTCAAGAAGGTCAACACGTTAAAACAGGCCAACCACTAGTTGAATTATCTAGTGTTGATATGGCAAAAACACAGGGTGATTTACTTTTAGCAGCCCAAGAATGGCAACGCGTAAAAAGTTTAGGGAAAGATGCTATCTCTGCTAAAAGATTTTCTGAGGCACAAGTTGCTTATCAACGTGCCTATTCTACAGCGATGGCTTATGGCATGACGGAGAGTGAGATTAATGAGTTATTGCAAACTCAGAAGCCTTCTCAAGCAAAAGGGACATTTAAATTACTTACCCCTCGCGATGGTACGGTCTTTAACATTAATGTTACTGAAGGAGAAGTAGTTGAGCCTGGAAGAATACTTCTGCAAATTGTGGAAGAAAAAACTGTTTGGGTTGATGCAAAATTACCACCGGATCTTGTGCGTCCTGTTAATGTCGGTGATGTGGCACGTTTATTATTAAATAATCGCACTGTTACAGGACGAGTTATTCAAATTCATCATCAATTAGACGAAACAACACGTACTCGGTCGGTACGTTTAGAATTTTCTAACCTGGATGATATTTTACATCCTGGGCAATATGTCAATTGCCAAATCCAGTCCGGTCAAACAGCACCACTTCTCGCTGTTCCTGTGGATGCTGTCTTGAGAACAGGTGACGGAGATTGGGCATTATATGTTGAGAAGCAGCCAGGAAGATTTCAGCAAGTTGAAGTTAAAATGAAAGAAGTGATCGATAATCAAGCGGTTATCGAAGGCATTACAGCCGGTACAAGAGTCGTTACAAAAGGAGCTTTTTTTGTTCATGCCGAATTAAATAAAAAAGGATTTGATTCAGATGGGCATTAACCAGAAAAACTGGAAAATAGGAAAAGCATGTTAAATAAATTAATTGATTTTTCTGTCAATAATCGCCTGCTCATATTATTAGCTTTGTTAGCAATGCTGATTGGCGCAGCAATGATATTGCCTCGACTTAATTTAGATGCTTTTCCTGACGTAACCAATGTTCAGGTGGTTGTGAATACCGAAGCTCCTGGACTTGCTGCGGAAGAAGTTGAACAGTTACTTTCATATCCTGTCGAAGCGGTTATGTATTCTTTGCCGGATGTTGAAGAAGTGCGTTCAATTTCTAAAGTTGGTTTGTCAGTTGTTACCATCGTTTTTAATGATAATGTGAATATTTATTTTGCCCGTCAACAAGTATTTGAACGTTTACAAGTAGCGCGAGAAAAAATTCCTTTAGGTGTGGGTGTCCCTGAAATGGGCCCAAATACATCGGGTTTAGGCCAAGTTTATCAATATATATTACGTTCTAATAATCCAAAAAAATACGATGCAATGGCATTACGAGGGTTAAATGATTGGGTTGTTAAGCTATTATTGGCTCCTGTGGATGGCATAACCGATGTTTTATCTTTCGGCGGTCAAGTCCGACAATATCAAGTGCAAGTTGATCCAGCTCGATTGCTTGCTTATAAGCTCACTATTGATGATTTAGTTAATTCGATTGAATCAAATAATCGGAATGCAGGTGGCTGGTATCTGGATCGTGGCTCAGAGCAATTAACTATTAGAGGATTTGGATGGGTACGTAGTGGCGATGATGGATTAAAAGATATTGCCAATATAGCGATTAAAGATAAAGATGGCGTTGTAATTCGTGTGCGTAATGTGGCACAAGTTGCCTATGGAAGTGAAATTCGTCAAGGTGCAGTTACGATGACTGAACGTACGGCGAATGGAAAACCCAAGCAACTTGGAGAAGTTGTAGCTGGTGTGGTACTAAAAAGAATTGGTGCAAATACTAAAGCAACTATCGATGGCATTAAAGACGTTTTACCGATTATACAAAAAGCACTTCCTCCTGACGTAGAACTAATTTCAGTGTATGATCAAGCCGATTTAATTCAGCAAGCCGTACATACGGTTGTTAAGGCGTTAATTGAAGCATTTGTTTTAATTTTTGTTGTGTTGTTTCTTTTTCTGATGAATTTACGCGCTACATTACTCGTTCTTATCTCAGTTCCCATTTCTGTTGGCCTCGCATTAATGGCGATGGCTTATTGGGGGCTTTCTGCCAATCTTATGTCGCTTGGTGGCCTAGCCATTGCAATTGGAATGATGGTAGATGGTTCTGTTGTCATGATGGAAAATATTTTTAAACATTTAAGCCAACCTGGTTCCAATCATTCTTATGTAGAAGATAGTGATTCTATAGATGAACAAAATAATATTGATATTGAAAGTAATCATGCTATTCCAATTCGAATTCAAGAAGCGGCTCGTGAAGTAGCAAGACCTGTCTTTTTTGCTGTCCTTATTATAATTGTCGTTTTTACACCTTTATTTAGTTTACAAGGTGTCGAAGGAAAATTATTTCAACCAATGGCGATAAGTATTGTCTTAGCGATGATTGCTTCTCTAATTGTCGCGATGATGGTTATTCCTGCTTTATCAACGTATTTTTTTAAAACGGGCATTAAACATCGTGAAAGTTTTATATTCAAACCTATTATGCATCATTATAAAAACATACTCACAAAATCATTGTTGCGGCCAAAACCAATTATCATTGGTGTAGTGAGTTTATTTGCTATTTCTCTCCTAATTCTACCATTTTTAGGAACTGAATT
>CAYUYG010000008.1:0-14546 GCA_964449125.1 uncultured Coxiellaceae bacterium
TATTCTTATTAAAGGATCGCGATCGATGCAAATGGAAAAAGTGGTGGCTGGATTGGTGGGGTAGTTTTGCATCACCGCGACATACCATCTCCCTAGATACTTCTCCCTAACTACCATCATTACGAATACCATCCCCGCCTACGCGGGGATGGGTATGTGCAGAATGGTAAGCAAAGACAGTCCCAATAAAGAAGAGTTTGGAATGGATCCCGCGTTCGCGGGATGATAACAGCAAATAGGTAAAAATGGATTCCTGTACGCGGGATGATAGGTGCGCAGATAAGTGCAAGATGGTAGATGATGACAGCCCCCAAACGACGCGTTAAAATACTTCCCCTCAATTACGATATAATATTTAAAAGAAGCCTGGAGTGTTTAAACAATGACCATTAAAACCCCTATTACCGTGGCCTACGGTGATGGAATTGGCCCGGAAATTATGAAGGCGACACTCGCTATTCTGACAGCCGCAGATGCGCAAATTCAGCCAGAAATAATCGAAGTAGGGGAAAAAGTTTATCTGCAAGGTTATACCTCCGGCATTCCTGATGAAGCATGGAATACCTTAAAACGCACCAAGGTCTTGTTAAAAGGACCTATCACCACTCCTCAAGGCGGTGGTTATAAAAGTTTAAATGTAACCTTGCGCAAAACCTTAAGTCTGTTCGCCAATGTACGCCCTTGTATTTCCTACGCGCCGTATGTGCCAACTAATTTTCCAAAAGTTGATCTGGTTATCGTGCGTGAAAATGAAGAAGATTTATATTCCGGCATTGAATACCGACAAACAGATGAAGTGTACGAGTGCTTGAAAATCGTCAGTCGTCCGGGTTGCGAACGTATTATTCAATATGCCTTTGAGTACGCGCGCAAATTTAACCGCAAAAAAGTAACCTGTCTTAGCAAAGACAACATCATGAAAATGACGGATGGTTTATTTCATCGCGTATTTAATGAAATTGCCGCGCAATATCCGGATATTGAACACGAACATTTAATTGTCGACATCGGCACAGCACTCATTGCTAGTAATCCCGAACGTTTCGATGTCATCGTCACACTCAATTTATATGGCGATATTATTTCCGATGTAGCAGCTCAAGTGACGGGATCAGTTGGTCTCGCTGGCTCTGCGAACATTGGCAATCAAATGGCAATGTTTGAAGCCATTCATGGTTCAGCACCTGATATCGCAGGCAAAGATATTGCCAATCCTTCTGGTTTATTAAATGCAGCCATCCAAATGCTTATTCATATCAACCAACCAGAAACCGCTGCCTTAATTGAAAATGCCTTGTTAAAAACCTTAGAAGACGGCATTCATACGGGTGATATTTATTCACCTGCGCACAGTAAACAAAAAGTTGGCACACAAGAGTTTGCCCAAGCTGTTATTGCTCGTCTTGGCCAACAACCTATGCATTTTAAAGCAGCTGATTACAAACCAGGTTCGTATGCAAAAATTGAATGTTATGGCGGTGCACCGCATGCAGCCAGCAAAAAAGAATTAGTCGGCGTGGATGTTTTTATTGATAACCCAACTGATGTATCCGCGGAAAAAATTGCCGCACTGTTGAAACAACATACTGCGCTTGAATTGATTGTCATCACCAGCCGCGGCTTAAAAATTTGGCCTAATAGCACTATTGAAGCGCCTTATTTACGCCATTGCTGTTGTCGCTTTCAATCAAATCAAGATATTAAACATCTCAAACCGATTAGTCAGACCGACATTATCCAGTTATTGACTGACTTCAATAAGCTCGGCATGGATGTCATTAAAACAGAAAATTTATATACCTTTGACGGCCAACTTGGCTTCACCTTAGCACAAGGCCAATAAAGCTGAGTTTTTGTCCTCAATCCGTTGCAGGGTCTGTAAAATAGACCGGATCCCGCAACGTTATGCGTGTGGGAAGACAAAGTGCATCATGTAATCCCTTTACTCATCCAGAAACAACATAGTATACTATGGTTTATTTTTGGACAGCTGTGAAAATGAAAAATTATAATTATAACAATGGATTAGGCGTTACCTTACTTGAGATTATGCTGGTTTTAGCCATTTCAGCCAGCATTATTATCATGTCTGTTCGCTATTACGGCTCTGCAACTTCTTCCTTACAAGCCAATAATACCCTGCAACAAATCCAAGCCATCACAGCTGCCATTGATAGCTACTCATTCAATGGATCGTATGCTGAAGTAACTACCCCACTAGTCAAATCGCTACTCCCTCAAAACACACTCACCACCTCCTGGGGCACACCCATCTCTATTGGTTCGGCCAAACCCAGTTCTTATGAAGTAAAATTACCCTCGATGCCACTTTCAGTCTGCGCCCAGGTGTATGGCAAGCTCGCTGCCAATAACCATTATCAAATTGACAAACCTTGTGATAGCAACGTAGCCAGCGACTTCACTTATTCGTATGTCGCAAACGCTTAAATAACGGTGGAACTTGTATCCATCGCTAATATGCGTTACCTTTCCCAAGCTAAAAAGGAGCGAGAGCATGAAGACCAAGCAAAACCCATTGCCTAGCCTGGAAGAGTCACTCTCTGAAATCAATAAACTAATTGATACCATGGAACATACTGAGCGGACGCTAGAACAATCGCTGACTGATTTTGAGCGCGGTATCACATTAATTAAACATTGCCAAAAAATCTTGAGTGAAGCCGAACAGAAAGTTCAGATCTTAATTCAAAACAATGATAAAGAAGAGCTAACCGCCTACGGTGACAATACGAATGACAACAACCCAGAATAAAATAACCAATAATATACCGCTGGAACAACTTGCCTCACTTTGTAGGGATCAGCTTAAACAGATTTATACACCGTATTTAACCAATATTCCCTCGCTTGAATTAAAAACAGCGATGGAATATGCGCTATACAATACTGGCAAACAGCTGCGCCCGTTACTAATTTTTGCTACTGGCAGTTTGTTTAATGCCCCCTTAGAAAATTTAGCGATTCCAGCTGCGTCAGTTGAATTAATCCATACTTATTCCCTCATTCATGACGACCTACCCTGCATGGACAATGCCGATTTAAGACGCGGTAAACCAACTTGTCACAAGGTATATAGTGAAGGCATGGCGGTACTAACGGGGGATGCCTTGCATACGCTGGCAATGCAAATCATTGCTCATCATCCTGCCTCCCTGAAAGCCGAAAAACGTTTGCTCATGATGAAAACCCTAACTGAAGCTTGTGGTCCTTTTGGTATGGCGGCAGGGCAAGCACTGGATATTAATGTTTTACAAGACAAAGATATTTCCAATGATTTACTCATTGAAATTTATCGGCTTAAAACTGGCGCCTTGTTTTCTGCTTGCATCCAACTCGGTTGGTTAGCCTCCAATGACGACGATGAAATGAATCAACATGCCTTGCGTTTATTTGGTGACAGCATTGGGCTTGCATTTCAAATACAGGATGACATCCTTGATATCGAGGCAAGCGCCGAATTATCTGGAAAAACCACGGGCTTGGATCATAAAAATAATAAAATGACTTATCCAAAATTGCATGGCATGACTCATGCAAAAGAAAAGGTTGAGAGATTATATGAGGATGCCCTGACAGCCATTAATTATCTAGGCCATCAAGCTGAAGTCTTACGCGAGTTAACACGGCAAATGCTGGAAAGAAATAAATAGCTATTTGTTTCTTAACTTAACCAGCATCATTTGAATTTAGTGATGCTGGAAGTTGAATATAACGATACAGATTTAAGTGCGCGCAGTTAAAGATGGGGAAGTATGAAGAAGTGCAGGTATATTGTTTTTGTTTTTATCTATAAATTCTTCAATCGGTACAAGATTCTTCATTAGAAAATCCACAGAAGAACGAGCAATACCGCTACCACTAGAAGGCAATGGTTTATTCTCAAAACCGGGACGAAGTATGCTTTCTCCAGCGGCTACAAAATCGTTCTCTGTGCCAACCCAAGCCATTATAGAATTAAGGAAGAATAATCTATCCAAATACTCTTTAAATTTTTCATCTGGTGGGAGAGTCCACAATCCTAAGCTACCTTTTACTTTATTTTCTTTTATTTTATTTTCTTTTTCTTTTTCTGCTTCTACTTCCGCTGCAAAGATAACAATCATGAAATCTTGGTATTGAGGGCTTAATGAAAGATTTTCTGGAAAAAAAATAGCTAAATCAGACACATCTAGGCCCGAACTCACTAAAGCTCGATTAATCTCTTCTTTTTTAGACAGCCACAGTGCCCGAAACTTTTTCTCAGTCTCGTGTATGTTCCTACAAAAAGAGTCTGTTCTTACAAACATTTTCTTCTCCGATTCTTCATGTTTTTTCATTATACACCCCCTCTAAGAAATGCATGAGGCACAGTCTCACAATCAGGCTCTTTCAGGGCTCTGCTGCAAGAGTATAAACCAAATAACCCAAACGCGCGAGGCCCAATACTCTTATCAGATTTTTCCTTTTCCTTTTCATTTTCGCCGTGCAGGTATTTTTCAACAGGGCGCGCGGCAAAATCTTGTAATAAATCAGTAATTTTCTTAATGACATCGCCAATAAAGTCTTGACTGCTTTTATCCACGCCGAAATGCTGAGTAAAAGTTTCCTGATTTGATTGGATGAGACCCTCAAAGTCCTCGTACAAGTCGCCGCTAGCTTGGTCTACCAGAATGAGTGCTGCCAAAGATAACTGCATAATAGGGACGAACTTGTCGCGCAAAAAGTCTATGGGAAGAACTGGCTGTGGTGATGATTCTCCTATAGGACTTGTCGGTACGTCTTCTTCAGCTGATTTTCTTCTTTGTTGATCCCTTCTCCAACCCCTAAGCTTGTCACGCAGATACCCTTGTGTTGGTGTTGGCATTAACGAGTGATGTGAAAATATAAAATTATGGGCGACTGTATTTCTGGAAAGTTTTACATAATTTAATAACTCAGGTATTGAACTAATCACTGACGCCAAAGCAGGCACATCAACCAGGAATGCATGACCGGCATTAAATGCTTCAAGACATTTTTGTATGGGTTGTATTCCAAGACAGCCATGTAAGAGAGAATTGTCAGGAGATAGTTTTGGAATCCAATCGCCCACATCTGACAAAATACGACTGTGTGACAATGCCAATAGACAGGCTGAGTGTTTAAATGAAGTTGGTGTATGGGTAAGTAACAGCATTTCGTAAAAAAGCACCCGTTTAATTGCTTCTTGTAAATTTGACATAATAGATTGATGAGCTTTGTTTCTAACAACAAGCGGTGGTAATTTTTCACCTTTCTCTGCACCAAACTTGCCTGTTGTCAAAAACGCCAAATACTTTTTATGAACAGCAGGCATTTGAGTTGCTTCATGATATAACTGGTTGCGAATTAATTCGGTTCGTCGCCAATCTGAAATCATATCTTTCGCCTGAGGTCTATTAGCCGCAATCGCCTCTCTAAGTGCAGCGGGTAATTTTTTATGCGTCTCACCCAGAAAACAGATGCAGTGCATAGCAGCTAAACGAACAAGTGGATTAGAGCCATGCTGGCTGTCGGTATAATTTTCCAAGACGGCTTGCAATGAAGCAATACACGTTTGCAGAATTCGCGCGTTCCGATCAAGCCTAATAGCATGCAATGTACTGTATTCGCCCTCTACTGTCGGAATAACTATTGACGACAAATTTTTATTGACCGCGATTAAATCAGCAAGGCAGTTTTGCAAAAATTGTTTCAATGCATCGTCTTGCAACGTAGCGCACAATAATTCGCTACTAAGTTCCTGCATTTTTTTATAGGACTGATGATGAACTTCAATGCTTTTGGTTATGGTATCTCGAAACATTGCATCCACCGCAGCTTCGTTACATTCACCTTTCAACAAAGTTAAAAATAAATCTTTATTTTTTTCCATTAATGCAAATGGGCCACCGCCATTTCTTGGCAAGCCATAATATCTTTGTAAGTCTTTTAAAACTGACTCTTTTTCGTCACCTTCCTTTATCAAATACGCAAGTAGTATTTCAGCAGGTGTTTGGGTTTTAGCTTTGTTTTTATTTTTCTCTATAAATGCACGTATAAAGGCCGTTACTTCAAACCAATCTTTGGCGGCAACCATGATATGGCTATTGAGTGGCTGGGTAATAGCGCACTCATTATAATGAGCTATAATAGTACGTTTATATTCTTGCAGCCTATCCTTCAGATTTTCCATTTCCTCTACATCAAGTTCAGCGCGCTCAATTTCGGTATCAAATTCGAGACAAGCCTTGTAAGCAATACTTAAATTTTCTAAATATCGCACGGGCTCTCTTTCAAACATCAAGGTGGGCGGAATGGAAACATTGCCTGTTATTTCACTATAAAGATCACTAGCTTTATTGCTAGCATTGGTCTTTTTTGCAAAAAATATACTGTTAATTTTTATATTGAATTCCTTAACAAGCTTTTCTGCATCCACTTTTTTAGAATTATTGACGCTCGTATCTGCAAGCTCTTCTTTCTCTATTTCAGGCTCTTCTTTTTCCTTCCCCTTTTCAGGTTCTCCTTTCTTCTTGGACTTGTTATTTGGCTTACGCGCAGGAGCTTGTGTGGCTCCCATTTCAGCAGAACGTGATTCTTTTAAAATAGTTTCATTGATAAATTTAAGAATTTGTTTAGCAGCCTCTTTATCAGTGTACTTTCCTTGAAGCTCAGCCAACCTAGCTTTTAACCTTTTTAAATGATCAGCCTGTCGATCACCAGTGAAAAACTCGCACGCGAAATCAATTAATTGAAAATGGAAATCAATTCTTTCCTTAAAAAAAGGCGTATTAATTGAAGCATATAAATCTTCTGTTACCGTACCGATAAATTTGGATAGTTTTTGAAAATGATACCCCGACATAGTAAGAATTAAATTCACCAGTCGGTTACTGTATTCATCGAATTTTTTCGTTCCACTATAATAATCAGCTAATAATAGCTCTAATTCGCGGATTTCCTGCATAACCCTATCATTTGCAAATAAGGCATGATTTGTAACAACGGTTTCTTGTATGAAAAGTCTTAATGTCGCCAAAATAGGCTGTTGGCATGTCTTGAAGTCAATGATAGCGTTAGGAATTTGTAACAACGCAAGCAATTGCTGAGTAAAAACTCCCAGAGTCGCATTATTTATTTTTTTAGTTTTTCCATATGCTCGCAATGCATCTGAGGTTCTTGCAAAATATTGAAGCGTAGCCAAATAATTAGCGTACAGACTATCTCCCCGCACTCTCATGTCTTTATAAAGCAAAAATATTTTTTGCGGATCATTTGTTAACAGCGTCGCAGCGCACTTGGCCTGAAGCTTTGGATCTTGAATCGATGACAATGTGTGAGTGATATAGTCAACCCGCTCATGAATATCTTGCGGAAAACTGCTTTCGTAATGGGTTTTTTCTTTTTTAATTGCCTTGATCATTCATTGAAAATTGATAATTGCCTCACTTTGCTCAGCAAGCAATTTTATTAATGCCTGTACAGCCGCCTGTCTTGCTTCTATACGTTTTTTTTCCTCATCTGCATCCATACTATTTATCGAACTAATAACTCTTGACACAGTGCCCTGTGAAGAAAGTTTACTTCTAATTGCGTCTACACTTGCTAAACATTTTTCAAGATCCGCTTTTAAGCCACGAAGAATAGGACAATCTGAACTAATTTCTACTTCTGCTAACTCCTCGATATGCCTCGCTGGGGCTATTTTTATATATTCAAATAGATCCCAGGGTATACGTTTATTCGTATTTTTTAACATGGTGCCGCCACAAGAAAGCACGCTTATCCCCCTTGAGATAAAAATGAGAAGTCTCGAGAGCTGAGACTTACTAAGCGGCTCCGCTGCACTAGTTGACGAAACAAGTGTTTCGCTAATATGTTGGTGCAGGACTGTAATAATTTCAACATCACGCACAAGTACACTGAGCAAACCCGTTGACAAAGGATCAGTTTCAGAAAAACTTCTACCTGAAGGTTCCACATCTTCTATTTTAATAATGGGTCTTTGCATAAATCACCGTACTCCGCGCTTTGTAGCTTTATTTGATATTATATTTTTATTCAAAAAATATATAATTAACTAAGAAATGAATCAAAATTCTACATTACTTATGTTATGGAAGTATTAAGCTATTTCTGCTGGACATAAGACATCCAAAAAATGTGGTGTTTTTATAATTATTTGATTCTAAAGAAATAAATTTATTTATTTGGGTAAACATATAACTACCCTTTATTCTTTAATTCAGATAAGCTTGGCAAAAGATGAATTAAGACGACAAACAATGTATTGTCCATTTTGCAATGCGGCAGACACCAAGGTCATTGATTCTCGTTTAATTCGGGAAGGCAACCAAACGCGCCGACGACGACAATGTCTCGCGTGTGAAGAGCGGTTCACGACTTATGAAGCCGCCGAGTTGTCGCCACCCCGCATTATTAAACGTAATGGCACGCGCTCCCCTTTTTCAGAGGAAAAACTGCGTGCCGGTATACTGAGGGCCCTTGAAAAGCGGCCGGTCAGTGTTGAACAGATTGAAACAGCGATCGCACGGATTATACGTAAAGCAATGACAAGTGGTGAACGTGAAATCCCCTCATCGCAAATTGGCGAATGGGTCATGGAGGAGCTACACCAACTGGATCAGGTTGCCTATGTCAGGTTTGCGTCTGTGTATCGATGTTTTCAGGATATTGATGAATTTCGAATAGAAATAAGTAAGTTGACAAGAAATGCCAAACGAACAAATGCAAAACACAACACCCGAAAATAATGCTATTAATCCTGTTGCCAGACACAATGCGAGACGCTATGCCTTACAGGCGATGTATCAATGGCAAATTGCCCATACGTCGCTAGCTGACATCGAGGCGGAGTTCCTTAAATATCACATCGATAAAAAACTTGATCTGGCTTACTTCAAGGAATTACTGCATGGTGTGCCAACACACCAACAGGAAATTGATCAGGCAATGCAACCCTTCTTAGTACGTCCGTTGCAGGAAATAGATCCCGTTGAATTGGCGGTTTTACGTCTAGCGATTTATGAATTAATCAAACGTCCTGACGTCCCTTATCGCGTCATCATCAATGAAGCACTTGAGCTAACTAAAAAATTTGGCTCCATTGAAGGTCATAAGTTTGTAAATGGTATATTGGACAAAATTGCCAGAAAAAATCGAGCGCTTGAGATTAAGTAGCTTTCCAACTTAAACAACCATTGGAATCTTTCCCTTGCACGGTCATTACATGTTGCTGTAAATGCGCGACTAACGCGGATGCCACTTGGTTTTCATAGGCACTTGGAACACTTTCAAAAATCGCACGGGGACGACTGATTAACTTTGCAATTTGCATCGCCGCCATCCCATCTACGCTGGTAATTTTCACGGGGTTTTCGAGTATCTTTTCAAGCAAGGCTATATATTGAACGTCATTACGTGTGTGGTTACTTAATACCGATAAATGACCCATCAGGATTTCTTTTAAAGTATTTATTTTTAAAAAAACATCATATTCATCAACTGAATTTTTGTTCGAAAATAAATTTGATTTCAACATCTTATTCTCCTAACTTGCTTTCAAGCGTGGCCTTAACAATTTGAGCATTTGCTTTTTTTCGACTAACTCAGCTTTGACCGCTTCAATGACATTATCCTCAAACAAACCACCTTTAACATCACTGCTCAATAGTGGTTTAACAACAAGGGCGCATTTATCAAAAAAATTCATAATCAACTGTGCCTGAGTAGACCAGCTTGCGCTAGCAGCCGTACCTTTTAACAGAGCCTTGCACAAGGCCAGTAATTCTGTCGCTTCCGGAAAATCATTTAACATGCGCTTCATTTCTGCGCTATATTTTTTTTCTAGATCAAGTACTTGCATATAACAAACTTGTGTTTTTTCGTAATAAAACTTCATATAAGCTTTTACTAAATCGTCCTGATCTCGAATATTTAATTTGGATCGGAATGAGCTTTCATTTTTATAGGCATGTTTCACTACTTTCGAAATTTTTTTAAAGGCATTTTGCACATCAACTGCAACGACTTTATAACTACAGCTAAAATTTTGATTATGGGTCAAGCTTGCAAGATTAGCAGGAACGATGACTGGGACAATAGGCTGACCAATATAAATTTTCTGATACAAACAGGTTCTTTCTTCATTACTTTCTGCCTTCAAAAAAGCATCTAAGTCGACTAAATGATGGAACAGATTTTGCTGTTTCGATTTATCTTTATCTTGAAACCAAGCCAGTAATGAGAACGCATTATCTTCCATGCCTTCTGCTATATTTGACTGATAAACATAACCTAAAGGCTCGCCTTGTTCAGACATATTTGTCACAAACAAGATATAATCATGGCAAGTAAGGCTGCTAGTCTCTTTGTGGCTATGCAAACTGATTCTTACAAGTGCCGGACCTTGTTGTGCTACCTCTCCAATCGCCTGCGTAAATTCAGAAAGCGAACTATATTTTGTACCGTTCATTGATGTCTGCATAAGACTGGCTGCGGCAATATTATCTGTAAATAAATTACTAATCGCATTCGCCGTCGCACCGCAGCTTGGTGCGGGAAGTGCATACTGAATGGCGTCTTCTAATGAAGTTTCCAAGGTTTGGCCAATAACGCTATCCCAAAGTATCTCTAAATCCAGCCCCATCAGCGCATAGGACACCAATGGATGATGCCTTCCGGCCTCAACGACACTATGACTAAACAACTCATGAAGCTCATTAGCTTCCTGACTCTGCTTGGTTTTAAGACGTCGATTTAACATAGGAATAGCAATAATTCATCTAAAAAGGAATCTAAAGTATAAGATATGTATATAATTTAGTCAACATAGGCGGTTGACCAGCTTTTTAACGAAGGATTCGCAGGCCTTAAGTTGATCAATAGACACGTATTCATTTTCCCGATGAGCTTGCTCGATACTTCCCGGACCGCACAAAAGTGTCGATATACCCGCTTTCTGGAAAAGGCCGGCTTCAGTCGCATAAGCCACCTTATTTTCTTTTTTTCCTGCCTCGCTTCCCAGGCAACTCATTATTTGCTGTAAAAATACCGCATCATTGGCTTCAAAAGCGGGTACGGCAGTTATATTCTCTAGCTCCAACCTTGCTTGTGGATAAGTTTTTTGCATAACAGGCAATAACTGCTGAGTAAAATCGGCAATAACTTTATATATCTCAAACGCTGGAGATTGTGGCAAATGACGAAACTCAAACATAAATTCGCAATCAGCTGGCACTGCGTTAACAGCAATGCCGCCGTGAATCATATTGGTGGAAAGACTGGTAAACGGCACATCAAATGCTGCATCAAACGGACCGTTTTGACGAATTTGCTCACCATACGCGTGAATAAAATGAATCAGTGAACTGGCATACTCAATCGCATTACAACCTTGCGGTGTCAATGAAGAATGCACCGTACGTCCATGCACCCGACAACGAAAAACTTGCATGCCTTTATGAGCAATAATCGGTTGCATCGAGGTTGGTTCACCCACAATGCAAACTTCTGGTTGAATACCTGCATCCTGCAAATCTTTTATGAGTAAAGGTGCACCTAAACAGCCAACTTCTTCATCAAATGAAAAAGCAAAATGAACGGGTCGTTTTAAACGTTGTTGGTGCAGATAAGGCAGTAAAGCTAAGATGACTGCAAGAAATCCTTTCATGTCACAGGTACCACGACCGTAAATACGGCCGTTTCGCTCAACCGCAGTAAAAGGATTCGTATCCCATGGCTGCCCGTCCACTGGAACGACATCAGTATGACCCGATAATAATAAACCACCCGTCAACGAACCGTCGTGCGCGGGCAAACTTGCAACCAGATTAGCTTTGGTTTGTTCCGGATTATACGTTATGCGCGTTAACACTTGATGCTGTGCAAACCAGTCATGCACGGCATTAATTAAAACCAGATTGGACTGTCTTGAGGTGGTATCAATGGCAACTAAACGCGTCAGCCATGCCAATGTATTCATGAAAATTCCTCCTGCCTTCTTGAGAACAAAACTGTATCGCTTAGTTTTACTTCACCCGAACGACGGGTTTAATTATACTCTCCATAATGGATTAACGCATTGCGCCCTTCATGACTGAATTCGATATCATTAAAAATTATTTCGCCGCTCAAACTGAGCGCCGCTCGGACGTCGCACTCGGCATAGGTGATGATGCTGCTCTGGTAGTGATGCCAAAAGAACACGAACTCGCCATCACCACCGATACCTTAATCGCAGGTGTTCATTTTCCAGGCACAACGCTGCCGTTTGATATTGGCTATAAAGCGCTGGCAGTTAATTTGAGCGATCTTGCCGCCATGGGTGCGATGCCCGCGTGGGTAACCCTGGCAATTACCTTGCCATCGATTAATGAAGACTGGATTCAATCCTTTTGTGATGGTTTTTTCACACTCGCCAATCGACACAGTGTTGAACTCATTGGTGGAGACCTCACGCGCGGACCACTTTCCATCACCGTACAAGCACTCGGCTTTGTGCCCGCTAAACAAGCCATTCGCCGTTCGGGCGCCAAACCCGGTGATCTCATTTATGTCACTGGCACATTAGGTGACGCCGGTCTTGCTCTGCTTGCCTATCAGGAAAAAATTCACTTGTCCCCACAATATCATCGTCAGTTGACCGAACGACTTGATCGTCCGGAACCCAGAATAGAGACGGGTATTGCCTTGAGAAATCTTGCTCACGCTGCCATCGATATCTCTGACGGACTCGCCGCAGACCTTGGACATATTCTTGAACAAAGCCAAGTTGGCGCTCGGCTTAATGTTGACCATTTGCCTTTATCCGAGGAATTAAAACACTCGCTTCCGCATGAAGAAGCCATTGCATTAGCATTAAATGCGGGCGATGATTACGAACTTTGTTTCACCGTCGCTCCTGATAAACAGCAAGAATTGGAAAAGAAACTGAGTATGATTGCTTGCCGTTTTACTATGATTGGCAGGATAGAAACACAAGCTGGTTTGGTTTGCTACCACGAGGATGGAAAAAAATACGATGGTCCAATTAATGGTTACCAACATTTTTAATAAATTTAAACGCGGTGCTAAACCGCAACAGTCAATTCCGGCTGCCATCTGGCAAAACCCACTGTATTTTATCGCTTTTGGATTTGGCAGTGGCGCAATACCGTTCGCTCCCGGCACCTTTGGCACCTTGCTAGCCATTCCCTTTTATTTGTTGCTGCAACATTTATCACCTGTCTTCTATATCACCTTTGTCGTGTTATTTTGTGCAGCTAGCATCTGGATTTGCGAACGAGTCAGTAATGAAATTCATATTCACGATCATCCAGGTATGAACCTCGATGAATTCGTCGGATTTTTTGTCACCATGATTTTTGCGCCAGCCGGTTGGCAATGGATTTTATTGGGCTTTCTTTTGTTTCGTTTATTTGATATCTGGAAACCCTGGCCTATCTCGTGGCTAGATGAAAATATTCCGGGTGGCTTCGGTATGATTATCGATGATGTCGTTGCTGGTTTATTCAGCTTTGTTGTTATTCAGCTAATGGCATTATTCATATTACAGCGTGGTTACCTTCTGCGCTTTTTGCACTCTTCGCTTTTGGCTTATGGGGCTTATTTACCAAACTGGCAATCGTTTATATCGATTCTAAAAGTGCATTGGTTTTTCAGGCACTCGGTGTTTTTGCCGTTGGTTTTATTACGCTCGCTTTTATGGATTTTAAGCCTGAAACCAATTTCAAAGGCTTAAGTTATGGACTGTTAACCGGGATTGCCTACGGCATAGGATGTTTATTTTATTTTCTCGCTGCGGACAAAGGTAAAATTATCACCGTCGTTACCCTGACCGCGCTCTATCCACTTGTCACAATTTTATTATCGTATCTGGTCTTACATGAAACCATCAGTTTAAAACAAGTTGGTGGCATTACCTTGGCACTAATTTCTATTTATTTAATGTCGACATGAAAAAAATCTACGAATTATCTTTGCATGTTTTTCGTCGCGACTTACGATTGCAAGATAACTCGGCTTTACTCGAAGCGCTTAAAAGTTCAACTCAGGTTATCCCCTGCTTTATTTTCGATAAAAGACAAATAGAACAGAATGATTATAAAAGTCAACATTGCCTGCAATTCATGGCCCAATCATTGCGAGAATTAGCTGACGATTTGCAGCACAAACCAGGACGGCTTTATTTTTTTTATGGCCTAGCTGAAGAAGTAATCGAACGTCTACTCTTAACTTTACCGATTGAAGCGGTTTTTTTAAATCGTGATTATACGCCATTCAGCACAATACGTGACCAACGCATTGCCAAAATCTGCCGTACGCATACGCGTGATTTTCATTATTATGGTGATGCTTTACTACACGAACCCGAAGAAGTGCTTAAAGCCAATGATGAGCCGTACACCGTATACACCCATTTCTATAATAAAGCATCGCAGCTGGCAGTCGCGCTTCCACAAAAAAATAAGTATCGGAATTATTATCAGGAAATCATAAATTTTAACGGTGAACAAACCCTTGCC
>CAYUYG010000009.1:0-2595 GCA_964449125.1 uncultured Coxiellaceae bacterium
TTTTGGACAAGAAATGTCTGTCCATTTACTGGCGCAAGCCTTGCAGCGCGCCCAAGCAAACTTGCAACAACACCCTGGACCTTTTTGCAGTTTTTTGTTTGCAGGACCGACTCACACTGGCAAAAAAACCATGGCGCTGGCTTTCACTCAACAATTATTCAAACAATTAAATCCGCTCTATCTTTTACATCCGCTGTCGCTCACTGCAAAATGCGTGAGTGAACTGCGTGTGCAGCGCTGCACTGATAAACGGTTTTTTAATTTAACTGATGTAATAAAACAAACGCCGTATGCAGTTTTGTTTTTTGAAAATATCGAACAAGCTTCGCCTTATCTGCTAGATCGCTTATATGAAATTCTCACAACCGGCTATTTACACGATGATCACGGCACACAACATGATTTTCATCAAAGCATTATTCTTTGCAGCACAACACTTGGCGCCGATTGTTTAACAGATATTTCCCAGGAACTTTACGCCGAACCGGATAAGCAAGAAATAAATCTCATGCAATTAGTACTGAGCGAACAAAAACCTACCGCGCTCTATCCTGCACATGAATTTTCTCCACAGGAACTTATCAACGAAATTTTGCCTGCCATCTCTGAAGTGCTGCCCGCTTCTCTATGTCAATACTTACACATACTGCCATTTCTGCCATTAAATAGATCCGCCATAGAAAAAATTCTGCGCTTAAAAATCAAAGTGCTAGGCAAAATGTTGGATGCAAAATATGGCGTTGAATTAGGTTATGCACCTGAAGTCATTCGTTATCTCGCTCAGGATGTGCTTAAAAAACAGGGTAAAAGTGGACACATGCTCGATCTTGATAAGGCATTAAAACAGCTTTATTTTGTTGTTGAACAAAGCATCATGAGCCAAGCAGACAATAAAAACCGTCCGCATCAATTGTTTTTGCAATTGAATGAGACGGGACAAATATTGAAATGTGAATGGTCAATGATGGCGGATAGTCGGCATCATGCGCAGTAACACTTCATCCTTACGAATAAAATAATGATAAAGCGCCGCCACAATATGCAAACTAGCCAAACCAATAATGGCGAAAGCGAATAAGCCGTGCAACTGAAAACACGTCGTGATGAGGGCTTTGTCTTTAGGAATTGGCAAGCCCAAATACAGCGAGCCTAAGTGCGGACCGCGTCCAGATGAAGAAGCACCAATCCAACCGAATAAGGGCATTGCAATAAGTGACACATACAATAATTGGTGTACGAGACGTTCCAGATACCGCTCCCATGGTTTGACATTCTGCCATTCAGGATTAGGATTAATTAGCCGCCAAACTAAGCGCAAAACCATTAACAATAAAATGGTTAAGCCAGTTAATTTATGCAAGTTATATGCCATTGCTTGATAATCGTCGGGAATATCATCTAACAGAAAACCAAACACGAGCATAACAAAAACTAATGCAAAGATAAGCCAATGAAAAAACTTGCTGATACTGCCGTATGAAGAAGAAGTGTTGCGTAAACTCATGAAGACTTCCATGCAAATAAAAAAGGCAGGAGTAAACCTGCCTTTTTAGTAAAGTGACAATTACGGATTAGCTGTATAAGTGTAAGTTAAATCTGTTGCTGCGGTTGCACTACAGCTTACACTTGAAACGCCCACATAATGATTATTAGCCGCGAGTTTGGATTTTAACAATGGGCAAACACCTGATGGAACACCTGGCAAGGTTACTTGATAACTGCTAGCAGCGGGTGTACCAATTGTAATAGTTGTACCCCATGGTGTGATAAAACCACTGGCTGCGCCACCTGGCATTAAAGGAGCGAGGGTTGAAACACTCACGCTTGCTGTTGCATAAGATCCTGTTGCCTGTGCTAATCCATCTGCTGCTGCGGTAATACCTTGTATCTGTTGAAGGGCGGCGTTTGCTTGTTGGCTCGAACTTGCAGATTGATAATAACGAACTGACATGACAATAACCATTGCTGCGATAGCCAATACGAGCATAATCTCAAGTAATGTGACTCCGAGCATTGATTTTTCAAATCTTTTCATAATAACTCCCTTCAGCAGTATAAGTGGTGTGTTGACACGATCTTTTATTATGTTATTTTTCATCCTGATTAGGCAAGAGGACTCTCATTCTGCCCCTATCCTCAATCTAAATCTTACCCAAAATAAACTTTATCGTTCAACATTTAAATTATAGCAAAAAATTTGAGACCTGATGTGACAATAACTCGTTCAGAATGGTATATCAACCCTTTTACAATGAAGAGCTTACAACCATGTCGAATAATTTGGAAATATCCTGTATTGAAATAGAGCCTGCCAATACCGCTAAACATAGCATTATTTGCCTACATGGTTTAGGGGCAGACGGCAGCGATCTTGTTCCCATCGTGTCGGAATTACATTTGCCTGCAGCGCTTAATATTCGTTTTATTTTTCCTCATGCACCAGCGATGCCGATTACGATTAATAATGGTTATGAAATGCGAGCGTGGTACGACATTGTCGGCTTATCGATTAACAGCCAGGTTGATAAAATGGGCATTGCCAATTCTGCGCTCTTGATAAAAACTTTAATTGAAAAACAACTAGCACAAGCATAA